>NZ_JBANSN010000017.1:0-82301 GCF_037070215.1 Vreelandella arctica
GCTGGAAAGCACCGTCAGGTATCTAGGAATAGAGGTAGATGATGCGTTGGAAATGGCAGAACAGACAGAGGTTTGATAAGGATAAACGACGGCCTATTTCAGGTCGTCGTTGCCCGGCCAATAGCGGAAATTTAGTCAATTTTGATATAATGGATAGCTTGAGCGGTTTGGCTACTCCGCGCCTTCTGTAATATTTAGTTAGGCAAATATCAAATAAGCCAAGAAAAAACTCGTTACCTTTCTCTGCTCACCCTTCGCAAGTCGTCAATACCTACAGATAGCTGTAATCACAGCGTTGGATCCTAGATCAGAACGATAACCAGCTAGTGATTCTATCCGGAGGGTGGCCGTCCAGAGCTTGAAAAGACGCTCAGCGCGGTCACTGTGACTAATATCAGTCCCATACCCAGAATTTGCGGCCCTACCAGGGTTTCGCTTAACACCACGACTCCGAACAGCGTCGCGGTGGCCGGTTCGATCATTGCCACAACGGAGGCCACGGCCGGGGCAGTATGATTCAAGCTGATGATATAAAGAACAAAAGACAAACCTGCGCCGAGCACGCCGAGTACTGCGAATAGCGGCCAATCCGGCGTGCTCAGGACAGCAACCGCCTGGCCAACATCACTCGGCCAGATAAGAATACTGGCAAGTACCATAAGCGCGATAGAGAGAATAGCCTGCGGGCTACCGTGTGGCGCCGCATACTTGAAGCCGTAAATGAATATTGCGTAGGACAGTCCGGCAAGCAGACCAGCACCTACACCCATCGCCGTAACGCCACTCGCACCGACGTCATAAATCAGTGTAAGCAATACGACACCAAGAATCACTACTGCGATCGCGGCCCACTTCAGCGGCGTGGGACTTTCGAGCCTTAGAGCGAAGGATACGAGATATACGAAGACTGGGGCGCTGTACATCAATGTAGCCGCAACAGCAACGCTACCGTGCGCAATGCTTAAGAAATAGAACGAGAAGTTACCCCCTACGCCGACACCGGCGATGACTGACCAGAACCATAACCGGCGTTTTGTCAGGCCACTACTGTGTGGACGCAGTATTAGCCAGATGAGGACGCACAGTAGTCCGATCGCACCCGGTAGAAGGAAACCACGAACGCGTCCCAACCGTCGGCTATAAGGATTCCGCCGATCCCGCCAGATAACCCCCAGAAAAGCGCCGCCAGCACCACAAAAATTGTACTCGCCCCCATCCTGTAACCTCGCTTTTTCGTGTTGAACTAACATCGTTGACGGCGGAGAAGGGCGTCATGGGACCCTGCTCCGGGCCGCTGAAAGCAGTGCGTCGGTCACTGCCCGAGTATCAGGTAGGGCCGTCTGTACGCCAGCCAAGCCACTAGGCAGGAAAACCTTCATTTTCAGTTAATCCCCATAAGCCATCCTATCCAGCATCGAATCAGGAGTGCTGGAAATGCGAGCTATGAACAGGCCGATACAAGAGGCCATGTGCTTTAGGCTGGTGCAGTGGGTACTATTACTGGGGTTGCTAAGCGTTACGACAGTAGCCACTGCACAATCTTTTTTTGGCCAGCAGGAGAGCGTTCTTCCTCCAGAGCAAGTCTTCAAGCCAACACTTAGCCATGATGGCGAATCTCTGGAGATTGATTGGCAAATCGAGCCCGATTACTACCTTTACCGCCACCGTTTTTCTGCTGAAGCCGATGGGCGTGAGCTATCGCTGAATATCCCTGACGGGGAAACCATTGAGGACGAGTATTTTGGACGCTCTGAGGTTTATCGTCATTCGTTGAGTATGATCACCCAGCCTGGCAATGCTGAAACAATTACTCTTCGCTGGCAGGGCTGCGCCGATGCGGGCCTTTGCTATCCACCTCAGGAACAGACCTTTGACTTAGCGTCTGCTGGCCAGGACATATCCAAAACGGACGAGCCACCAGAAGCCACGAACATATCCTCATCTGAATCAAGCCCTACTTCAGACTCAGACAACACGATGGCAGAAGATCAGCAACTGGCGGCGCAACTGGCCGGAGGTAATTGGTTCTGGACGCTGGCGGCATTTTTCGGCATGGGGTTGTTACTGACATTCACGCCCTGTGTGTTGCCGATGGTACCGATCCTGTCGAGCCTGATTGTAGGTCGGCGAGAGGAGGGAGAGAGCCACCGAGCGGCAGGCTTAGTGATGTCTACTGCCTTCGTCCTGCCCATGGCGGCCACCTATGCGTTACTCGGCGTGGCCGCTGCCATGGCAGGCGCCAATCTACAGATGCTGTTTCAGAACGTCTGGTTTATCGGCCTGTTCTCGCTACTGTTTATCGTTCTCGCCTTGGCCATGTTCGGCTTATTCGAATTAGAGCTACCGAGAGCGCTTCGCCAGCGGCTTGATTCAGGCATGTCGCGTCAACGTGGTGGTCGCTTGAAAGGGGTTGCCATCATGGGCGTGCTCTCTGCACTGCTGGTGGGTCCCTGCATGACCGCGCCGTTAGCGGGAGCGCTACTGTTCATTGCTGATAGTGGCAACCCCTGGTTGGGAGGCGCAGCCCTGTTATCGCTTGGACTCGGAATGGGCCTACCACTAATCCTGATCGGCACCGTGGGTAGCCAGCTACTACCTAAGCCGGGTGCCTGGATGATTCGCATCAGAGCGCTTTTCGGCTTTGCATTACTGGGGATGGCGATTTGGTTTGTGGCTCGCGTAATACCTGATGCCATCGTTCTCGGCCTTTGGGGCGCCCTAGCACTTAGCTTTGCGATAACCCTCATGACGCTTGCTCGTAACAACGGCCATAGTAGCATCACGCCTCAAATCTTGACCGCCAGTGCAGCGAGCATAGCCATATGGAGCGCGCTAATGTTAATCGGTGCTGCCGGCGGTGGCTCTGATCCCTGGCGTCCGCTAGCGATTTTTACATCCACTAATGGAGGTTCAAACACAGCAGATTCGGTGTTAAACGATGAACAACCGCTTACCTTTGATGAGGTTGAAGATCTAGCCACGCTAGACGCCCGTATTGCCCAGACCGGGGTTAGCGGCCAGATGACGCTCGTCGAATTTACGGCCGACTGGTGCATCTCTTGTAAGGTGATCGAACAGGAAGTTTTCGCTGACCCCACTGTTCAAGCCGAACTGGAGAATGTGCAACGATTGAGCATCGACGTAACTAACTACGACGCATCTGACAAGGAGATCATGGAGCACTTTGGCATCGTTGGGCCGCCAACGCTAATGTGGTTCGGCTCTGACGGGCACGAGCGGCGCAGTGCGCGCATTATCGGCGAGCTAGACGCTGACACATTTCTGGAGCGCTTCGATCAAGCCAAACAAACCGGCAGTAGTACCACTGGAGGTGGTTCATGAGTCCCCTGGATCGCAGCCTCGTCATCGGCCCGTTAGCTCTGAGCGTGGGACAGCTTTTGCTGATGCTTTCGATAGTTGTAGCACTGATCATCGGAGGCTGGCTAGGCCGCCGACGAAAGGTCAACGTTGGCGATAGCATCTTCAATGCCGTGCTCTTGGGTATGATCGGGGCGCGACTCGTTTTCATCGTCCAATATGGTGAAAGCTACGACACGTTCTGGTCGTGGCTCGACATACGCGATCGCGGTTTCGAGCCGCTAGCGGGCCTTGTCGTCGCCTTGGTTTATCTTGTCTGGCGGCTATGGCGCCAACCTCGTGAGCGTAGACCGCTCGGGATAGCCGTAATATCCGGGGCGCTGGCCTGGTCGCTGACGGCGGGGGCACTGGCACTCATGGTATCTCAAGGTGCTAGCATTCCTCCGACGCCGTTAACCACGCTTGAGAATGGCGAAGTGACACTTCCCACTATGCTAAGCGAAGCTGATCGCCCCATGGTGGTCAATCTTTGGGCCAGCTGGTGCCCGCCGTGTCGACGCGAAATGCCTGTATTTGAGCAGGCTCAACAAGAGCGAGACGACGTAACGTTCGTGTTCGTCAATCAGGGCGAGAACCTCAGCACCGTTAACGCCTTTTTACAGCAAGAGTCACTCGCGCTCGATAATGTCTACCTTGATCGGAACAATGCGCTCGGCCACGAAGTGGGCGCTATGGCCATGCCCACAACGCTTTATTACAACGCCGATGGCACGCTTATAGATACTCACTTTGGTGAGCTCTCTCGCGCCACCCTCAACCGCAGTCTTGAGCGTTTCAGCCCCTAACTGACTCACTACGGAGATGACACACATGTTCGCTTTCTACCCCTGTATGACAACGCTACGCCTTACACTAACTCTTGGGGCTAGCGTCGCTCTGGCAACAAGCCTGCATGCGACTGCGGATGAGTGGCCTGCCCCTATTCAAGAGCTCGAACAGCAAGGCCTTACGATTCATGGTGAATTCGATGCACCTGACGGACTTACTGGGTATGCCGGTAGTGCTCGTGGTCAGACTGTCGCAGCATACCTCACCTCAGGAGGCGAGCATGCTGTAATAGGTACGCTGATTAATGCCGAGGGTCAGGACGTATCAGCTGAGCGGCTAGAGCAGCTCGTCAACGGCCCAAGAAACGCCGAGCTATGGCAAGAAATGGCTGATCAACACTGGGTGCGCGATGGCGATAAAGAGGCACCCCGCATCGTATATACCTTTAGTGACCCCAACTGTCCTTACTGCCGACAACTGTGGGAAGACGCCCAACCCTGGGTAGAAAGTGGCGAAGTTCAGATTCGTCATTTGATGGTAGGTATTCTCAAAGCAGACAGCCCTGAAAAGGCAGCCGCGATACTCAATGCGGATAATCCTGGCGAAGCGCTGGCTGAGCATTACCGCAACGGTGCCATGCCCGAAAATCAAGGTGATGACCAAAGCGAGCAGTGGGTTAGTGAAAACACCCAGCTAATGCGCGATGGCCAACTCTTCGCAACGCCAGCGACCTTTTATCAGGATGATAACGGTGACGTGCACAGTGTGATGGGTGCTCCCTCGCCAGAAAAGCTTCGAGCCATTATGGGGAGTGACACACCTTGACCTAAACGGTTCAACCCGAAGGCAATTGAAGCGTCACCTTTAGCCCAACACCATTGCCAGACGCGAACGTCACCCGGCCTCCTGCCCGGGTGACAATCGCCTCGACGATCGAAAGACCCAAACCACTGCCTTTAGGATGATCTCCCCGGTGAAAGCGCTCCGTCAGTCGAGAGAGGTGTTCGGAAGCAATGGTTTCACCTTGACTAGTAATATCGATGACTGCCATTCCCTCTGATTCCTGTACGGAAATCTCTATCGGCGCACCGAGTGCGCCGTGACGCATCGCATTTTCGAGCAGGTTGCGTAGAACCGTCACTAGAAGCGACTCAGTTAGGGCGACATGTACTTGGTTAACGCCTTGGGGATAATGACAATGATCACGGCTACCGGTTTCAGTCATCGCAGTCACCAGTGCCCCCCCAAGAGGAGTAGGGTCAGGACGACGGGCAAGTGTGATGTCCTCACTTTCCATTCTCGCCAATAGCAAAAGCTGACCAAGCGTTTTCGTTAGTCGATCTACCCCAGCTTCAGCTTGCTGCATCGCTTCGTGCTGCTGGTGACCGTCAACACGCCTCGCGATTTGCAGATGTGTGCGAATGGCAGTTAACGGTGTTCGAAGTTCGTGGGCGGCATCGTCGGTAAAGCGCTGCTCCAATTCGAGCATACGACGCGTTCGTGCCAGTAGCGTATTGAAACTATCGATCAGCGGGCGGATTTCACCAGGCAACCCATGAAGAGGTAGTGCCGAAAGGTCATTGTGTTCGCGCAGGATAAGTCGTTGTTGTAACTTGGCAAGCGGCGAAAGTCCTCGTGTTACCCCCCACCATAGCGCAACAAGACTGCCCACCAGCGCCAGTAGAAATGGGTAAAGCGCGGCCCGGCGAACCTGCTGCAGCAGTGCTTCTCTCTCTTTCAGACGATCTGCCACCGTAATACGCTTGTCGTTATCAACTAACGTGTAAACTCGCCAGCGCTGCCCGTTGTGCTCGCGATAACGATACCCCTCAGCCTCGACAGCAAGTACATCGTTCATCTCAGGGTGCGTACCCGCCACCACTTGGCCACGAAGTGACGATACCCGACAAGCAAGACCATCGAGTGAGGGAATAGCTGACGTTCCATCTTCTTCACTGTTCCAAGACGTTGTAGGCACGCGATCCAACAAACCAGCCACCATTCGCGCCGATTGCGCCAGACGCTGGTCAAGTGAATGCTCAAGCTGGGTCGACAGGTCGCGCATTGACCATGCTGCCGTAATACCCCACAGCAGCGTTAACGTAATTCCAAGTGTAGCAACCAGACGTAAGCGCAGATTCATGATGTCGCATCACTGTTGTATTTGCCAAGTCGATAACCCACACCTCGCACGGTTTCGATCACGTTGCGCCCCAGCTTGCGACGCAGTTGGTAGATGTGCACATTAAGCGCATTGCTTTCGATCTCATCATCAATACCGTAAAGGCAGTCCTTCAATTGATCGGCGCTCAGAATTCGCCCGCGAGCTCGAATCAGTGCTTCCAGCAGCATTAACTCGCGTCGTAATAGGACGACGGGTTCTCCATCAAGCGTGACGCTACGTGTAACGGGGTCTAATGCCAGGCTACCGTGACGAATGGCGTGATCCACTTGCCCTGCCGAACGGCGTAAAAGCGATTGGAGCCGGGCCGTTAACTCGTCAAGATCAAACGGCTTGATCAAATAGTCGTCTGCGCCTCCCTGAAGGCCCTCGACGCGGTTCGCTACCGCATCTCGAGCCGTTAGCATCAGCACTGGCGTCGCCACGCTCGCATGACGCCAATGCTTCAATAACGTCAAGCCATCTCCATCGGGCAACCGACGGTCGAGAATAACAGCATCGTAGTTAATTGTGGCTAGCGCACCTTTCGCAGCATCCAGGGTGGTGACGGTATCAACCACAAAGCCGCTCAGCGCCAATCCTGCTTCGACGCCAGCCGCTACCGGGGCATCATCTTCGACCAGTAATACCCGCATACTTACTCCGCAAAGGCATAGAAAGTGTTTTCTATCAGCAGTATGCCATTCGGGGATGAAGTTAATATGAGGCAGCCTCCATTTTACAGCCGACAGATCGAAACTGTTCAAACCATCAACTAGACGGCATCACTCAACGCGAACAGCCGCCATTATCAGCGCTTCATTTACAGTTAATGTTCATCATGCCTAATGAGTTTTTAGTCGTATAGTGAGTAACGTTTCTTATGAGCTCTTGCTTTGTAAAAACTACATGCGGTGGTC
The DNA here is from genome assembly GCF_037070215.1 of Vreelandella arctica. Classification (NCBI taxonomy): domain Bacteria; kingdom Pseudomonadati; phylum Pseudomonadota; class Gammaproteobacteria; order Oceanospirillales; family Halomonadaceae; genus Vreelandella; species Vreelandella arctica. The sequence goes on from NZ_JBANSN010000017.1 coordinate 7,228, forward strand.
GTCTGCTTCGCTGCGCATTCATGATGGCATTGTGGCTTATTTCATTATCGGCTGTAGCCGAGACATCACGACCACTAGGGCATTACCCTTTGCCTGAAGCCGGTAACATCGTGGGTGAGACCTACACTGTCAGTGTAGAGGACGAGGCGGATATCCTGCTCGATATTGCTCACACACACGGTGTCGGCTACGAAGAAATTCGAAGGGCCAATCCTGACATCAGTCTTTGGGTTCCTGGGAAAGGAACGCAGGTTCAGATTCCGGCGCAGCACATACTGCCAGATGTGGAGCGTAAGGGAGTGGTTATCAATATCGCGGAGCTGCGGCTTTACTACTATCCCGAGGTGCAAGATGGAGAAACACCTCGCGTCGAGACCTACCCCATTGGCATTGGCCGCGATGGATTCGATACACCATTGGGGATTACTAAAACCACTATGCGCCTTGAGGATCCCGCTTGGTATCCACCCGAATCCGTTCGTCAGGAAGCGGCTGAACGCGGCGACCCACCGCCTGACGTTGTTCCGCCAGGGCCCGACAATCCCCTCGGTCAGCACGCCATCTTATTGGATATTCCTGGTTATTTAATTCATGGCACGAACCAACCAGATGGCATTGGCATGCGCGCCAGTCGAGGTTGTATCCGTATGCACCCCGACGATATTAAAGCCGTATTTGAGCAAATACCCAACGGTACCCAGGTCAATATTATCGATGAGCCGATCAAGCTTGGCTGGGACGCCGACCACTTGCCGTACTTGCAGGCATTTACTTCGCGTAATGAACAAGAAACGAGCATAAGCGACTTGCTGAATATCGTTAACAAAGCTGACGAACTGCCGGAACAAAAGCGCTCAAACATTGATTATGAAGTGATGCAGAAAGCGCTTAAAAGAGGTAGTGGACGTATAGAGCCGCTAATTTAACCCACTTTTTAGTAAATTTTAGCGGTTGTTATGGGTTCAATGTGGCCAAGGGCTTTCATAAGTGATGCCGTCACGTCCGTCGCAGGGTTTACTGTATCCTGGGATTCCCCTGCCATCCATACAAGGCATCATTTACAGCGTTCTTCAGGAATAAATGGGGCATTCAAAGGGAATAAAGTATGGTGGTAAGCAGCGAGAAACTCTTTGCAGAGTGTTAGTTAAAATTAGGCTTTAAGACAGATCATCGCGTGTAATTTCAACTTTGCTAAATGCATTAAGCACGGAGGCCTCACAAGGTACACTCTCATTGTTTGATTTAGGATGTTTGAAAGGATCGGCAAGCTCTAGGCTATGGCTAGTCAATTTTTGAACGACACCTTGGACGAGCCGAACGCTCCAAAGCCCTAGAGAAGTCACAGTAGCCAGCCCAGCACTGTAACCAGCTCGCTGACTATTCGTGCTGGCTGCTTATGGGAGTCTGGGCTGGATGAGCCGTGTACTTAAAGATGGTTCCCTATCTAGGGCATTTAGGCTCCACCACTTTTGGACCTTTGAACCTCGTCATCTGATGACACAAGATCATGCCTGTGGCTACGGCCTAATAGGCCAACAATTCCTCCGAGCACCCACTCATGAATGAATATAACGACCATATCGCCAGCAATTAGCAGATAAGTGACAGTTAAAATGTTGCGTTTCTAGTCAAGTTGATAAGTGTCCGAACCAGGCAGAGAAAAAATACTGAGTTAACTATAAACCGTTGGCCAGTTTTAATTGACCACTACAGCCTTAGCGGACACCCTTAGAAGCTCATGAGGGCGTCCTTGTTTTTTTCATTCCAAATTTGTAAAGCTAGCTGTATATATTCTATTGCTCTGCATTGGTTAGACTCGTCTAACTTTTACTGGTAAGCCTTGGCGCACGCTGGCCCCACTGATTGGCTCTAGCCAAGTGCCATCTACTTTCCGTGTGGGGTCTTGAAAGCCTAGGTCATTAATATTGATACCTGCACGCATCCAGGGCATATCCGGCTGGGATACCCCGTCGATGACATGTGGCGTGGCACCTAAATCCTTGTGGCCATAGCCGTGCTCAATGCCCAGGGCGCCAGGTATTACGCTTTCACTGACTAGTGCCAATCCCACAACGCTTCCGCCAGGGCTTTCTATGCGAATGGTATCACCGTGCTGGATACCAAAGCGCTCGGCGTCTTGGCGGTGCATTTGTATCGGGTTATAAGGCTTGATCATACGTAGCCGCTCACTCCCAATGGCGTAAGAGTTCATCAGATTGGATTTGAACGAGAAGGCTAGCAGCGGCCACTCCTGCTCAGAAAATATCTCGCGCATAGGTTGCTTGTTCGCCATCTGAGGCAGCTTATGGCAGGGGACGCCGCTATTGGGCAGGCCATTAGTGGTATCAATACTGGTGCCTACCGATTCGTTGTAAACACACAGCGTTTGCTTCCACTGGTATTTCAATTTTTCACCGATGAAGTGCTCGCTGGCATCTTCAAAGCGTCCACCCCGGGCATAGAGATAGGCAACTCTAGCGCGTTCATCAGATTTTAGCGTTCTTGCGATTTTAGGCAGCAGTGGGGCAATGCCTCCATGAGCAATATCAGCGTCATCTGCTTCTGGCAGTGGCTCTTCTTGAAAAGCGATATTGGCCGCGGCTCGCAGGTAGTAATCCTCAGCGCGATTGAGCGGGTGCAGATTTCCTTGGGCATCGGGAATTGCGTTGTCGCCAAAGCCGGGCAGACCCAGGCGCTTGGCCACGGCAATAAAGAAGCTGTCCATTGACACCGGTTCTCCCTCGGCGGTTTTTTGCTGGCGTGGCTCAACTACGGGCCAGCAGGCGGTGGTTAGTTTGCCGAGGGTGCCTTTCCACGCGCCAGTAAACCCCCACACCTCGTACATCACGGAATCAGGCACGATGTAGTCGGCGTAGCGGTTGGTTTCATTGATAAAGCCATCCACGGCGACAAAGAGCCCTAGACGCTTAGGGTCCTTCAGCTTGTCGACAATGACGCTTTTCAGACCGGCCTGACCATAAATCGGGTTGGCCATACAGCCAATCACCGCTTTGATGGGGTAAGGATAGCTATCTAGTGCAGAGGGTAGGTGCTCTGTGAGTGTCGGCGGTGCCAACGAGCGCCACGGCGCTCTAGCCGGGTAAGGATTTTCGCCTGCGGCGACTTTGCGCTGATACTCGGAAGACTTTTCGTAGGGGAAGCGCGAGCGGGATAGAAATACCCCCTGAGGTGCGCGCTTACCAGGAAAGTTGGCTAAGTCGTAGCGTGGGCCCTCGCCGGTACCGCTGTAAGTGCCGCCGCCCACGGCGCTGCCACCCTTCATGTTGTAGTTGCCCGCCAGTAAGTTCAGCATTTGCACGCTGAACGCGGCGTAGAAACCGTTACCCGACATCATGCCGCCGTGACAGTTAACAGCGGCTTTTCTGCCATGGCTGGCATAGCGGCTGGCCAATTCAATAATCGTCGCCTTGGGAATGCCACAATGCTCGGCATAGGTGTCTAGGTCGTACTCGTGGGCAGATTCGCTTAGCAACGTCAGGCTGCTTTTGACGGTCACGGTGGTGCCATCGGCAAGCTCAACCGGACGTTCGGCAAAGAGCTCGGCGGTCATCACCTCTTCGCTTAGCGCGAGTTCGCCATTGGCGACTACCATCGGCGAGTCAGCATCGTTATCCGCTTCCGCTAGGCCCAGGTCGCTGGCGCGAAGAAAATAACCTCTGCGGGGGTGTTCATAGGTGTCAATCACCAAATGAGTGGCGTTGGAGTGGGTGGTTTCGCCCGCTGCATTGGCGGCGGCTTGGCCGGGCAGAGCTAGGAAGTCACTAGCATAGCCTTGGTTGTCGAGTAGCCACTGGATGATTGCCATGGCAAAAGCGCTGTCTGTCCCAGGACGAATAGGCACCCAGCGGTTGTTGTCGGCTGCGTGGGAGGTGGCGGCATTGAGCGCTGGGTCGACCACCACGTACTCCAACGTACCGGCTGCACGGGCTTGGGCAATCAAGCGGCCTTGGCGTTTAAACGGGTTGCCCGCTTGGCTGGGCGCACAGCCGATATACATGATGAAGCGTGCGTTTTGGATATCTGGCTTAACGTGGGCGTTGGTGACAATATTGTTCATCACCGCGCCAGATCCCATGCGGAAAGCCAAACCACAGTAAGCGCCATGGTGACCATAATTGCGGGTAGCAAAGGCATTGAGGGTAAAGCGCTTGAGTAGGTCTGAACGCCCGTAGTCAGTGGCTTCCATCACCATTAATTGGTTGGCCTTGGGGCCATATTCAGGGTTGTCAGGGTCAATCAGGGTGTCGTGATCGCGAATATCGCGCAGTCCATCAACGTGGCCTTCGTTAAACAGGTCGCCGCCTTCGCAGATTTCTTCAATTAGCTGCTCAAAGGAGATTTTCTGCCATTGACGGCTACCACGTTCACCTACTCGTTTCAGGCAGTTGTCGACTCGGAAAGGGTTGGTAATTTGGCTCATCATGGCGTTGCCACGGGCGCAGGCGGTGGAGCGGTTTATCTGACCCTGTTCACCATAGGCGCTAACACTACGCAGTGCATCCGCCACCGGTGTACGCATAGGTAAATGGTCGTCGGCGGACAGCGGGTGGTAGGGATTGCCTGATACCCGCAGTACTTCGCCAAGGGTGTCATCGACCCTCACTCTCACGCCGCATCGAGTAGTACAGCCGTAACAAATAGTGAAGGCGACTCGCTGGCCGGGGGTTAAGGTGAGTTCGCCAGTGTCTAAATCGACGCGGTATTCTGGGGTCAGCGAGTTGCCATGAATATTGTGCCTGGGTTTTTCACCCGCGCTACCGGTAATGCCCTTGGCCATTTTTGCCAGTGGGTCGGCATAGCCCACGGCAAAGGTGGCTGCACCACCAGCGGCGGCAGCGCCTTTTAGAAAACGGCGGCGTGACGGGTCTTGAGCAGACTTAGACATGACTAGACGCTCCTTTTTTAGCGGTGAGAGGATGAGTAGAAGCATCTTGGGCAGCGTGGGTTGGCATTGCTATAAGGCCGCCTAGTTGGGCCTGTCGCCAGGGAATAAACAGTTCAATCAGGAGAATAACGGCGAGCCAGAGACCGAAGGTGCCAACAATGCCTAAAATGCCGGAAGAGCCGGCGGGAATACCATAGTGGTGAAATCCGGCACTATTGCGCGCCACATGCTGAACATCCATCAGTACCACCCAGCGAAACATCCAGCCCATGTGTATGGCGACGAGGCCTAGCAACCATGCCCAGGCAAACAGTGCTGGCTGGCTAGAGGTTGGAGCGCCGCTCGGCCCGGGCTGGCGCAGGGTAGGGCGAGTCAATAAATACAACACGGCGGCAAACAGCGCGATGCCGGTAATGCCTCCCCAGAGGGCAGTGTTGCGCCACGAGGCGCTATGGCGCACGGATTCCAGCGCGGTGGCGACTGAGCCTACGTGGGCATTTACGCCATCTAAAAACCAGCTAAGCGCGATCAATCCTGCTAGCGCACAGGCCACTAGCAGCACATACAGCATCTGTCGTATAGCGGTTTGCGAACAAAGCCCACTAACCCTGTTCAGCACTAACACCAGACCGGAGGCGGCGATAAATCCGGTGGTCGCCAGCATGGGCGGTAGCCACACGGTGTTCCAAAGCGGACGGGCCTTTACGATTGCTAGTTCCGCACCGGTGTAAAGCATAATGCCGCTGGAAAGCCCCAGCGCAGCCAGACCTACCACCGCGACTATTGCTCGTGGCGTTGTGCCACTGCCCAGTGAAAGCCAGGTGGCTAGCATGCCACCGAGTCCTGGAGTGCCGCACTGTGCCTGCAGCGCGGGCCGCCATGCCAACCAAGCAAGGCCAAGCACGCTAACCAAATAAAGCGGCAGAACAACGCTGCCAATCGACATCCACGAGTGGCTATTGGCGTAAGCGTAGAAGTGCCAGAACCGCAGTGGCTGGTGCAAATCCGCGAGTAACGCAACGGGCGCCACTAGCGTAGTGCTAACGCAAGCGATTAGCGCCAGACGTGCGGTAGGCAGCCAGGTTTTTTTACCGAATACCAGTGCTGGGGCGGCTAGCCATAGGCTGGCGTAGGAAACCGCAATCATAAAAAAGTACTGAACCGCCCACGGGTACCAGGCGATGTCATAGCGCGGTGCCAGTAGCTCAATGGTGGAATTCATAGCCCATCTCCTGACCGTGGGGGTCGAGTACTTCGAGCGCAACGGGCTCGGCCTTAGGACGCGTGGTGAAGCGCTCATCCATGCCTAGGTAGAACACCTGAGGAAGGGTGTTTTTTTCTGGTTGTAGCACCATCAATGCATCGCGATGTTCATGAATCATGCGGCTGATTTGGCTTTGAGGATCGCGCATATCTCCAATCACGCGGGCACCGCCTACGCAGCTCTCAACGCAAGCGGGCAATAGTCCGGCTTCTAGACGATGGGCACAGAAGGTGCACTTGTCGGCGGTTTGAGTGCGTTGGTTAATAAAGCGAGCATCGTAGGGGCAAGCATTGACGCAATAGGCACACCCTACGCAGCGGTCGCTATCGACCACCACAATGCCATCCTGCTGCTGGTAAGTGGCTTCTACAGGGCAGACCGGGACGCAGGGTGGGTTTTCACAGTGGTTACACAGCCGGGGCAGCATAAAGGTGGCTAATTCGCCGCTTTCCTGATGCTGTACTTCATACTGGGAGACCGTGGTGCGAAACTGTCCCAGCGGTGCAGCGTTTTCGATATGACACGACACCGTACAGGCTTGGCAGCCGATGCACTGGCGTAAGTCGATAAGCATACCGTAGCGTTTAGTTGGGTCGCCTTCGCGGCGGGCAGGTTGCTGATTAATGCCAGCTTGGGCAAGGCTTGAAAACGGCATCAGCGCAGCGCCTGCACTTAAGCGTGCCATTTGACCCAAGAGCGAGCGACGTATTGCGTCCATAGCGCCTCCTTGGCGAATTAAACGGCATTCGCAGGGCGAATGTCGGAATACCCTTAGATTACGCCTTTGCTCAAGGTAGAAAGTTGATACGTGTCAATGTGTTATGATATATCGCTTAATGCTCTCTTAATGTTAAATGACTAAGTAGCTGTTCTGTATATGGAATTTCATCTAGCATTAAGTAATTAGCTTGTTACATGGGAATTTTTTAGCGCGCATATGTAAAAAAGCGCTTGCCCCAATAAACATGGCAAGCGCTTTTTCTATGGTTTTGTTTGCTTAATAGGCACTATTAAATTTTACATGTATTAATGCCTATTAATTTATAAGCTGGGCAGAAGTTAAATAGCCCGGTGGCTAGCGGCAATCATCTCCAGTAGCGACTCAGTGAAAAGCTTCTTTAATCTTGTCTTCGCGACTTCGAGTTCGTTGAGTCGCTTGGAATCTGGCTAGCTCATTCCACCCAATTCGCTGCACCATAAGTAATAACTTGCTTCCGAGAAACCATGCCGACGGTATGGCTCATCAATAGGCAGCCCCGCATCTGCTTCACCCAAGAGACCTATGAACTGTTGTGTGCTAACGCTCATGCATGTCCGTTCTCCTTGCTAGTAGGATCGAAATCTAAAGTGTAGCGCAACCCAATCAGAGGGTAGATGTCACTTTTACTTGATGTTTGTATAAACATGTTTCATTGTTTTCTTGTTATTCCAATATGGTCTAGGCTTGTAACTAAAATGGAGAATGAGGAAGAATATGCGTAATTTCCGACACTCACCAGGCAGGCCGGACGTGGCCGGCTTTTTCGATCAAAGAACCTCAAGCGTTCAATATATTATCAGTGACCCTGCGACACGGCGCTGTGCCATCCTTGACCCTGTCTTGGACTTTGATGAGAAGTCAGGGACCACTGCAACCCACCATGCTGATGAGTTACTAGATTACGTCGCACGGGAGGGGCTCATCGTTGACTGGATACTCGATACGCATCCACACGCCGACCATTTTTCGGCAGCACAGTATCTTAAGGAAAAGACAGGGGCACCAACGGCTATAGGAGCTTACGTTACGCAAGTGCAAGCGCTATGGAAGGATATATACAACTGGCCCGACTTTCCGGATGACGGCCGACAGTGGGACCACCTTTTTGTAGAGGGCGATACTTTCCACGTGGGCGAGATAGAAGGCCGGATTATGTTCTCGCCCGGCCATACCAAGGCGTCGATCACCTACGTCATCGGCGATGCGGCGTTCGTGCACGACACGCTGTTTCAGCCGGATGGTGGTACGGCCCGTGCCGATTTCCCCGGGGGGAATGCTCACAAGCTGTGGGATTCCATTCAGGCCATTCTGGCACTGCCGGACGACACTCGGCTCTTTACTGGTCACGACTACATGCCCGGCGATCGCGAGCCAGAGTGGGAAAGCACGGTAAGTGTCCAGCGCGAAACCAATATTCATCTCCAAGACAGCCCAACAGCGGAAAGCTTCATCGCCGTAACGAACGTGACGCCAAGCTGCCCATGCCGAAACTGATCCTGCACGCTTTGCAAGTCAATATCCGGGGCGGCGACCTGCCAGAGCCAGAGGATAATGGTCGTCGTTACCTGAAGATTCCCCTCGATGCTCTACCGGGGGCCGCCTGGGATGATGAGGCGCGTTCCTAAAGCGACCAAGGAGGTAACCTATGGATATCAAACCACTCGATGATCGCCTTTACGTGGCAGCACAACCTCGCCTCGACGAACTTGAACAGCTTGCCGAACAAGGGTTCCGCACCATTATCTCCAATCGCCCGCGCGGGGAAAGTGATGACCAGCCGGATCCCGATGCCCTCAAGGCTAAGGCCAAATCACTGGGCATGGCCTGGCATGAAGTTCCCGTAAAGCCTGGGGAATACGCAAAGGCGGACATCGACGCCTATTCAGATGTGCTGCATTCTGCAAAGGCCCCCGTGCTCGGCTTCTGCCGAACGGGAAAACGCGTGGCCCATTTGTGGGCATTATCACTCGCCCCGCAGCGTCCGGTATCCGAGCTGATCGGATCAGCCAATGCGGCTGGCTATGACTTGGAGCCCTTGCGCGACAGGCTTGAACAACAAGCCCATCAGGCAAAGGGTGATTCTGGGTCGTGAGCGTGCTATGGCCAACCTGAAGCATTATCTGCCCATCCTCCAGTGGCTACCCGGCTATAGACGCGATACGTTGGCCAGTGACCTGTTGGCAGCGGTAATCGTGACCGTCATGCTGATCCCGCAGTCGCTAGCATACGCCATGCTGGCGGGCCTTCCCCCCGAGGTGGGGCTTTATGCAAGCATCGCTCCGCTGTTCGTTTATGCTATTTTCGGGACCAGCCGCACCCTTGCCGTAGGGCCAGTGGCAGTAGTCTCACTGATGACAGCGGTGGCCATCGGTCGCGTCGCCCCGCAAGGGTCGCCGGAATACTTGGGTGCTGCACTGGTACTGGCACTGATGTCTGGTTTGCTTCTCATCCTCATGGGGGTGGCGCGACTGGGCTTCTTGGCCAATTTTCTCAGTCATCCCGTGATATCCGGATTCATCACCGCCTCGGGGCTGCTCATCGCGATCGGTCAGGCCCGACACTTACTGGGGGTGGAAGCCTCGGGTCACAACATGATCGAATTGCTGGGCGATCTGTGGGGAAACGTAGGAAGCCTCCATGGCATTACTCTTGCCATCGGTTTAGGTGTGCTGGCCTTTCTTTATGCTGCCCGGCGTTGGTTAAAGCTAGGGCTCCTGTCGCTAGGCCTGCCGTCACGCTCAGCGGATATGCTGTCCAAGGCAACACCGATTCTTGCCGTGGCGCTGACCACCCTAGCGAGTTGGGCCTGGCAGCTCGACCAGCACGGCGTAGCCGTCGTGGGCGAAGTACCGGCCGGTCTACCTCCGCTTACCTTACCAGGTATGGACCTTGGGCTATGGCGTGAACTGTTAGTAGCTGCCTTGCTGATAAGCGTGGTCGGTTTCGTAGAGTCAGTATCGGTAGGTCAGACCTTGGCCGCCAAGCGTCGGCAACGCATCGAGCCAAACCAGGAACTGATCGGTCTTGGCACTTCGAATATCGCGTCTTCCTTCTCTGGCGGCATGCCGGTGACGGGTGGCTTTGCCCGTTCGGTGGTCAATTTCGATGCCGGCGCTCAGACTCCGGCGGCAGGTGCGTTCACGGCCATAGGCATCACACTGGCCGCGTTGCTGCTGACACCGTTGATCGCCTATCTCCCCATCGCCACGCTCGCCGCAACCATTATCGTCGCCGTCCTATCATTGGTGGATTTGGGCGCGGTGCAAAAAAACTGGACCTATTCCCGCAGTGATGGCGTAGCCATGTTGGCAACCATCATCGCCACCCTGGGCCATGGAGTGGAAAGCGGTATCCTGGCCGGCGTAGGGCTGTCGCTCGCCTTGCATCTCTACCGTACCAGCCGCCCCCATAGCGCCGTGATCGGCCGAGTCCCGGGCAGCGAGCATTTCCGAAATGTCCTGCGCCACGACGTTGAGACCGATAAGCGTCTGGTCATACTCCGCATCGACGAAAGCCTTTATTTCGCCAACGCCCGTTACCTTGAGGATACCGTGATGGCCTTGATTTCCCGGGACTTCGAATTGCAGCATATCGTGCTGGCGTGTCAGGCAGTTAATACCATCGACGCCTCGGCCCTGGAAAGCCTGGAGGAGATCAACGCTCGGTTGAAGGATGCCGGCGTGGCGCTGCATCTGGCCGAGGTCAAGGGACCGGTTATGGACAAGCTTCGTGGCTCCGATTTCATGAAAGCGCTCGGCGGCGAGGTCTTCCTCAGCACCTACGATGCTTGGCACAGCCTGCATCAAAAGGAAACGTCGTTGGCTCAGACAACCAACACTCAACAGGTTCACCAAACTAAGGAGTAAACAAAGTGGATTGGACTTCAAATCTGCAAGGATTAGCCGGCGGTATACTCATCGGTATTTCCGCCACCTGGTTGATGGCCACACTAGGGCGTATCACCGGGATCAGCGGCATCGCCGGCACGCTGGTAACGACGCGCCCCAAGGGCGACAGCGCGTGGCGGGCCGCGTTCTTGGTTGGCCTGGTCACCGGGCCTGTTGTGCTCGTTCTGGCGGGAGGCGGTCTGGGAAACGTGGTGGGACAGCCCAATGAGGTTATAGGTGATCCCGCCGGTGGCGTGATACTGATGTTGATTGCGGGGCTGTTGGTGGGTGTCGGGACAGGGCTCGGCAGCGGCTGTACCAGTGGTCATGGGGTATGTGGCCTGTCACGTCTATCGCCGCGTTCGATGGCGGCTACCGTCACGTTTCTGTTGAGTGCCATGGCAACCGTCTATATCACACGACATGTGATAGGAGGTGGGGCATGAGAACCTTAATGGCTTACGCCGCAGGGCTCTTGTTCGGACTCGGCCTCGCCATTTCGGGCATGACCGATCCGGCGCGTGTTCTCGGCTTTCTGGATATCGCCGGTGAATGGGATCCTACCTTGGCCTTTGTACTGGGCGGGGCCGTCATCACTACCTTCATCGGCTACCGGTTGGTATTGCGTCGGAGCAGCCCTTTTTTTGGTGATAAATTTCAACTACCAACCAAGCGTGAACTCGATAGCCGCTTGCTCGGTGGGGCGGCGCTCTTTGGCATTGGCTGGGGGCTTTCGGGCTACTGTCCAGGTCCTGCCATCGCCTCTGTCGTCGGACTGACCACGCCTCTCGTCGCGATGCTTGTGGCAATGATTGGCGGGTGGTGGTTAGCAAAGCGGTTTTCAGGCGGCCACTGATCGGCGCTTGAGCTTTAACCACCGCTTGCTAAGAGTGAATTATAGAACTAAAAGTGTAGATCTAGATTAGCGTTAAGATTGCCAGCTCTTGGTTAAAGATATCTTTGGACATGTTAACTTAAGGATAAGGAGGTCACATGCTGCCTTCAACGACTTCACGCGTTGAGCAGAATACTGCCGAAAGCATCAACCAGCATATCCGGCGGCGCACCGAAGACAACATTGCGTACTTCGCCCAATATCCTCATGAAATTGAGCACCGTCTGCATGAGCTCGACCATGAGTGGGATATTGAACGCACTCTGGAAGCGAACGCGGCTACCCTGAGCTTGGCTGGAGTGGCCCTTGGGGCGTTAGTCGATAAGCGATGGCTCCTGTTGCCTGCGGCGGTAACCGGCTTTCTGCTGCAACACGCATTGCAAGGATGGTGTCCACCCATTGTTATCTTCCGTAAACGTGACGTACGCACTTCAAAAGAAATTGACCAAGAACGCTATGCGCTTAAAGCCTTACGTGGAGATTTTTCCCAATTAGAAAGCGTTTCGCCGGCAAGCCCGCATGACCGCATGCATGAAGTGCTGGACAGAGTAGAACGTTAAGAGCGCTCCCGCTTATCCAAGCGAATGCTCGTCAGGCCAAGCAAGTCCGACCCTTAGCGGCAGGACCAAAATGTACATGCCAAATCACCGCTCTGCTCTCCTTTATTAAGAGAGCAGAGCTTATTTCTGCACGCTACACCTCCCCCCAGTGTCTTTCAGTCCGCTGAGTAATGTACTTACCCTGCTCAAGGTTTATGTTTACGTGCTAAAACAGCTGTTCCTGGCACAACTAGAAAGTGGAATACTGCGCAATCATGCCAAACAACGTAGCGCTGTTTGGGCAGAGTTGTATGAGTGGTAATATCCACGAACAATTATTCCACAGTGTTTGAGACTGTCTCGAAACGTTGCTTGGTTGCTTGGATTGCTTCGTTTGAAATACCTAGAACACTAAAATTCTGATAGCCAAGTTTGAGAAGATCATCGGCTAACGCAAATTAACCGCCGCCCACGTCGATAAATAGCCGCACTGCGATCTGGTGCAGCTTGTTGAACGAAATGCAATGACTGTGCAAGGTGTGAACAATGCCAGCTGACTTTTCAACGCCCTCTCAAGATTCATAGTGTCGTATGCTTAACAGTTAAGCATTTATTCGCCGTGCGGAGCATGGCGAATAAATGCCTGTTGGACTAAGGCGCGTCCATCAGGCGGCTATTTAATAGGGGATTGTATTGACGGGCATGCGGCCTGAGGTATCAAGCCGTGCGCATACGTGCCTGTTGTAACTCGCTCTAGTGGTGATATTGGTCATTATTTCAGCGCCCCCGAACCTTAATTAACCTAATGTAGCGCGCCTTAGGGCTAAAATCCATCCCCGGGACGAGCGTATCCGCGACCCGCCAGCAGGTCGAATAATCAGGTTCATTGTAGGGGGATGGCGTTACGTCATGCTCGATAGCGTTGCTCCTTGTGGTTAGGCGGTTGATCGTAGAGGGGGCGCTGGGGGGTGAGCGTCCCGATCATCCGTAATGTGAGTTGCTTGCAGTGTGGACAGGTGTAGGCCAGTTCCGCATCGCTGGCAGCCATATCGACATCCGGTGCTTGCTCAACAACCGCTAACGCTCGACGAATCTGCACCAAACGTTGCCGACGGCAGCGATTGGCCAGAAAACCGTAGTGACGCACCCGCATCAGTCCCTTGGGCAGGACGTGGAGCAGGAAGCGGCGCACGAACTCCTCACCACCAAGGATGAGTTGCTTGTGTCGGTCGTGGTCGCGATAGTCTTTGTAGCGTAGGGTCACTTGCTGGTCATCTACAGCCAGGATACGCGCGTTGCTGATGGCGATTTGGCGCGTGTAGCGCGCTAGGTAGCGAACCACCGCATGGGTGTGTTCAAGGCAGTCCTTGCTGTAAACCACCCACTCAGTGGCCATCAGCGTGTTCAGTTGAGCATCGACGTCACCGGGTCGGGTGACTCGGTGGAGATCGCCTGCACTGGCGGCCTGGCGCAGGGCGCTCACCATGTGCCCGCGAAAGTGGCGTGACAAGGCCCGCACCGGGAACAAGTAGTTGCTATGCGCTCCACGCCAGCGGCCATCGTCCCCCAAAGCACCACCTGGAACCAAACAGTGCAGGTGCACATGCTGGCTCAGGTTCTGGCCCCAGGTGTGAAGCACGGCAATCATCCCCAGCTCGCCGTCAAGGCGTTTGGGATCTCGTCCAAAAGTGCGTAGCGTTTGCCAGGCACTCTGGAACAGCAACCGGTGAATCACCTCGGGATGAAGCTGAACCCAGCCATTAAGGCTGTGCGGTAGCGTGAATACAACGTGGTAATAGCGCACCGGCAGGATATTGGCCTGCTGACGCTCAGCCCATTGCTCCATGGCACGGCCTTGGCACTGTGGGCAGTGACGATCGCGACAGCCAAAGTAGCGTGGCTGTACGTGGGCGCAGTCGGAGCACTGCAAGATCATCCCGCCCATCGCCTCCGTTCGGCAGGCCAGCAGATGGGTACACACCCGTTGGCGCTGGCGGTCAAGACCGGTTGGATCGAGGAAGCGGATCAGCGCCTGCTGCAAGGTAGCGGCCTTAGTCATGGCTCACCTCCAAGGCGGCTACCAGGTCAATATGACACTGATCTCCCCCTTGCTGGCTCGGTAGCCAGTGCAGGTAGCGCATCGTCGACTGGAGGTTGCGGTGGCCCAGCAGCCGCTGGAGCTGATGAACGGGCAGGCCCTGCTCCAAGACATGGGTGGCATAGGCATGGCGCAGACTATGGATGCCACCGACCCGCTCGACTCCGGCCAGGCGCTTGGCTTGGGTAAAGGCCTTCTGCGGCGCACTGGCGTGCAGTGCTTGATCGGGAAACAGAGCGCTCGGGAACAGCCATGTGACTGGCCGGTAGGCGCGCCAGTAATCGCGCAAGCGATCAAGCAGGGTCACCGGTAGTAGCACCATACGATCCTTGACGCCCTTGCCCTGCGTCACACGGAGTTGGTAACGCTGGCTGTCGATGTCACTGACTCGCAGGTGGCAGACCTCGGTCACACGCAATCCACAGCCGTAGCACAGTTCGAGCATCATGCGATGCTTGGGGTTTTGGCAGGCGGCCAGGATCCGCCGAACCTCGTCGCGGGTCAGCAGTTCTGGAATCCGCTGCGGTTTTTTGGGGACGGTGAGCGGCACATCAAACGACGGCCACTGCAACACGTGCAAGTACAGGAACCGCACGCCGTGCAGGTAGACACGACAGCTGGCGGCGGACAAACCGCGCTCCTGAACCAAGTGATTAAAGAAGTGTTGCAGGTCGTCGGTACTCAACGTGTCTGGCGGACGGTGGAAATAACGTGCCAGATCAGTAATCACCATCAGGTAGGTGTTGTGGGTACGTTGCGCAAAGCCACGCTGACGCATGGCCGCGATCATCTTCTGTCGCAAGGCTGTCATCGTCGTCACTCCTGTTGTTTGACCCACGTGGGTCAATCAACAGTGTGGCCCGATGAGGCGAAAAACGTGGTTCGTCGACAGCTACCGCGAAGCGGTTTAGTTCAACAGCGTATTAGACGGCGCGTTCTATGATTGAATGAACGTGCTGGCACTTTTTTCAGGCAAATGCAGCTTGCCAGGCTCTCCCAAGGCTATGATTCTTTGGGCTATTAATTTCCGTTAGGCTATATAATCAAAATTCGCGCGCCTGCTGCATTATCCGGAATGTCCGCTCAGGGTCGATATCAGCCAATAGCTCGCTCCTTACCCATCTGCAAACCAAGTTCATAAACCCGTATTGGATCTTCCCCAATGCATAAATTATGGGCTTTTATTGTCAAAGAGAGGATTACTCCTTCTGAGACTTCTTCAAGCTGCATATAGCGTTGTGCGGGAAACGCCATATTCTTTTGCCAAATCGCTCTTAGAATCCCCCTTAGAGAGCTTATGAGCAATTTCCAAAAGATCCTAATCAGATAACGATTTCCGACGACCAATCTGTTTTCGCGCTTCCTGGCAGCTTCTAGCCCATCTTTTCGCCGCTGGCCGATAAGGGACCGTTCAAAATCGGCAAATGCGCCAAGCATGTGCAGCATCAACGAAGCCATGGGATAATCTGTCTGCGGGGCGAATGTTAATCCCTTGGAATGAAACTTGACTGTAACATCACGCTTTCCTAGGTCATCAACAATCGAGAGCAGGTCAGACATGTTGCGAGCGAGCCGGTCAATGCTGTGAACATGAAGTGTGTCGTGCTGGCGGAGATAATCGAGACAGAGTTTCAGAACGTCGCGAGAATCGGCATTTTTGCCGGACACTTTCTCTTCGAAAAGCTTGTCAGCTTGACGCCATCAAGCTGACGATCACTATTCTGGCCGACCGTTGAGACGCGAATGTATCCAAAATGCTTTCCCGATATAAACCCCATCAGACCTCATACTGTTCATAAAAAGAAAAGGCTTCTATACATCATGCCAAGAAATTGACAAGCAAGGTTTTTGGGCACCAAAAAGGTTGGCATTTAGGAGCTTGCCCATGGTGTCCACAAAGTATAGCTTTATGAACACTCAATTAGGATTTCTTCTGGAGCTGAAGCACTGGCTGCTCAAGCATCGATTGCGTTACCCCACGCATATCAGCGTTTGCCTGCCATATTAAGAATCGCGCATGCATCTCACGAAGAGCGTACATAAGCTTTTGGTTCTTCTCAGTCAGTTCTTCAATGCGCTCGTTCGCTTGGCGAATGTCGCCAATCCATACTGGTGCCTCCTTCGGAGCCTTCAATGCGGCCTTGCGATTCTTCATCGCCATATCAACGGCGGGTAGCTTCATCAGAGACTGGCGAGCACGACTGATACCCAGTTTTTCTTTGCACGCTTCAACGAGTAGAGGCCAGGTCAGCTTTGGCTCTGACCACTCTTCAATCAGCTTGATGATGCGCGCTTCATCTTTCTTCGTTAAATGCCCCATTGCTATACCTCAATCTCGTCTAGCATTGCTGACAAGTCATCTAATGACAGCAGCTGCTCATTTTTCGCTTCGATGTCTTTGGCATCGGTCAGCCCTGCCATTGCGGCGGCATTGCTTGTCAGCGTCCAACCATTATCGACGTTCCACACGATGTCGCCGTTTTCGAGTTCAGGGTTCTCTAGGGTTCGGATCAGCGCGTCACACTTATAGAGATCCATACCCACTTTTTTGGCCCACTCTGAGGCCCCAAAAATATCGCGAGTCTGCGCATCAAGCGCTTTGTCGTAGCGGCGTTTAAGGTCCTTGCGTTCTTCTTTGAGGTTTGCGAGCTTCACTTCATCACCCTTCACACAACCGAGCTTCCCGCAGGTCAAGCAGGCCCCCATTTTCGGACAGGGATTGGAGGCAAAGTTGTGTACACAGATCCCAACGTGTGTCTGATGGATGACTAGATCCTGATCATTCTCATGCAGATCTCTAACATCACTGAGTCTCAAAGGTTGATTTGTTTTGACCTTTTCCAGCCGCTGAGCCGCGTTGCTGTGTTTCGTTTTTGGGTGATATTGGGCAACCCTTTGGGTACGCTCCTCGACGGTCTCATGGTTGTAGACAGAGCCCATAGTTGTGCGTCCAGAAAACGCATCGATAAGTAATTGCGAAAGGCCCGCTCGGTGCATCTCAGTATTCAGCTCGTGACGAAAGGCGTGTGTGTTCACCTTAATGCCCTTATATCCGTGTCGCTCGAAAATACTCTGCATGCGCGGAGCACCTCCTAATTGTGTCGCCATTCGGTTAAGGTTGGCAGCGATCTCTACGCCTAAATCATACTTAGAGTGGCGGGAGTTATTTGTCTTCTCAGTCAGGCTACCCGTTCGCACTGTAAACAACGCATCACGGTACTTCACGCGCTTCTTGCCATATGCCGCAGGAGAGGTGTACGGAAAGTCTTTAGGCAGGTACTTTTCGCGCATAAGGATATTGAGTTTACGCAACGTAATGACCGCTCTATCGTTAAACTCATGGTGGTCAAGTTTTCCATTCACATAAACTCGTTTTCCATTGTTATCCCATCCTGCTCGTATCCCATCGAGTACTACCTGTGCCTCAGGACTTAATGCTTTATATTTTGCTAGGGAGTCGAGAAACCCACCCTTAAAAGCTGCTCGCGGTGATTGCACATTTGCATTTATCTTTAGCGCTACACAGGCTTCATCATACGAGAGCGGTTCATCTGGGTCTTTCAGGGGTACACCCGCATGCGGCGGAAATTCATCAGGATGATCTTCGAGCCATGCTGCATACTTGCGCGCCTCATCAGTGACAGGTGCCAACAGCTTAATGACACGCTCCACTGAAGACTCCATACCTGTCACAACGGGCTTAGTCGTCGCTCCAAACCCCTTCTCAGCGTACCATCGCAGGAACATGCGCTGACCGCCATAAACATCCTCCTTAAACAGCACGCAATCAAGCTCAACATCGACTAATTCTCCGATGCGACTAGGCTGACTGAGCAAGAGAACACAAGCTGAGGTGGTTATAACATCGAGCGGACTGGCCAAGTCGTTATTAAACAATTCACCCAAGGCTAGAATGGATTCACGGCTCGGCAATTTTTTGTCGCGATTTTTCTTCTGCTCCTTCAGCGTACCAAAGTTCTTCAATCGCAACGGCGAAGACCATCGAAAAGGGGTAGCTAGTAGCCCTTTATTTCTCATCAACTGGACTATCTGTCCAAGACTCTTGCTATAAAAGTATGCAGTATTGCCGTCAGGATACACGTTTTTGAGGTGCTCACAGGCCCTGTTGCAGATAGCCGCCGATATTCTGGTCACGTCCCTTGTTCCAGACAACTCGACCAGCGCAACCTCAAGAATCTTTGCAGCGGAGAGCCAGCTCCAAACCGATTTCTTTCCTTGAAATACTCTGTAATACACAATTAGCGCCTTGGCGAAATCTATGAACGGCGGCTGCATGTACTTTTTGTCTTTCGCCTTCGCATATCTGGGTGATTCATGCGCAGTAAAGGCGCAACTGGTAACTCCCGACTTATGCCACGAGTCCATATTCCACCGAATACCCGCATGAACCTCTTTATTAGCAACGCCCTTGGGCAAAGTAGCTTGCGCCCACACGATAAAAGCATCCAGTTGCGCGGCGGCTTTAAAGTGGCTCTGGGGTTTAAAATCGATAATGCTACTCATGCGTCACTTCCGCCTGCCTTGCCTGATTCACGCAGCGCAATGCAATCGAGAATTACCTTGCGACACGCGAGAATGGCACGGTCCCAGAGCACACCCGTGGTTTTATCCGTGGCAATGGTTTGCGCACGGCGACGTTCCAGCCGCTCAAGTGCAGCGCTGTGATCCGCGTCAAGTAGCGGCTGAAATTTGCTGCATCCGTAGCAAGTAAAAGGGGCGTCCAGATGGCAGGTTTTATCCGCACCGCAAACGGCAAGATCTTCAATCTGGCGATCTACACGATCCCCATTTTTGGCTGAAGCACGATCTGTCACGATAGTGCCCGTAAAAGCTCTCACGACCAGCGCGAGATGATCACTCATTTTCTCGTCAATCAGCTTCATCAACTCTGCCGATACCGCTCGGTATTTACGGACGGTGCGTGTATTAGAATGCATAAATGCGCTAGCGATTGACCACTCATCCAGCCCTGCATTCGAAAGATCGGTACCGAGCGTGTGCCTGAAGCGATGGCCCTTACTAATTTTCAGAGACTTATGTGTACGCGAAGAAATGGGAAAGTCCGGCATACTCTCCATTTGAAACAGCCATAAACTTGTAGTTCCACAGGTAATATGAAACTTCGCCTGTGGTTTCTGCTCCAACACATTTTGATCAGGCAGGTCAACTATTACGGGGACCAGCTTGGTATCACCTCCTTTCTGAACCAGCTTGCGACGAAAGAGTGGCACATGCTCAATCGCTTTACACCAATCGGCTCGACCAGGATATTCCTGCTCAAGTCGAGTGAGGACAATCGACCGATAGGCCTGCACGACATTGTAAAGATCCTCATCTAAGTTGAAGGTCTCGGACTTTTCTCGCCACCCAGCATCATCGCCTTTCTGCTTCGCCCAGAAAATTCGAACCTGGTAGCCCCGCTCGGTTTTGATAAAGTCGTTAAAAACCATCATGCGCAGTTGTGTGCCACGCTGTCCGTAGATCATCAACAAACGCAAATAGAGGTAGCGCTCAGTATCTAAATTGCCGTGACAGAACTGCTCATGCGCCCACTTGAACAGGTCGTCTTGCTCCACCTGCGTGAACGGCCCCTGTTCAGGATCTAAGCGCAAGACGACATCGTTTCGGGGCCGCTTCTTTCGAGGTAGCGTGCCATAAGCATCAATCAGGACTTGCGATGGTCGCTGCTCAAGCGATTCACACTTTTGCCAAAATTTCATGAAACTGGCCAGCGCGGAAAATTCGCTCATACTAAAACGCTCGCGCAAATCGATCAGGTGATACTCATTGAGGGGATTGAGCCCTACCTGCGCCGCGCGCGAAAGTATTGTAGAAGTTCCTCCAATAGTATTCTGTGCAGACTCGGCCGTCCGGTAGGCCAAGGCGGCGTGTAACCAGCGTTGCCAGTCGGCCGGAACGCAAGCGATTGCGGCTTGCCAATTGATCGCTCTGCGAGTTGATCTATCAGGCCACCACATCGGTTCAGAGGGAGTGAAAAACTCGCCGCATTTGGCGAGTCGAGGTGTATTCAGCCACGCATCAAGAGAGTCCTGCGTCGGTGCTGCAAGTGCTGAAACTGCGATATTCATTCTTTGCGTCCCTTGCGAATTTCAGTCTCGACACCCTTTCTGATTGCCTTGAATTTATCCGAGCGTTTTGTCATAGCCTTATCTGCTTCTTCCTTCCAAAACTTCGCCCCGTAGAGACCCGGCATGTTCGATTCAGGACTCCACCCAAACATAAAAGTTAGGGTCTTTTGAACTAGAGTTGTGCGGTCTTCTGGCGTTAGCTTCTCAAGCTCTTCGCTCATGCTTCCGAGCATCGTATAGACCGCGTCATGCCTCAGAATATGGGGATGGATGTGAGCTAGCTCAGGCGCTACTTTGCCGACTCGGGGGAAAACGCCATCCAGCGCTTTAATGCTCATAGGTTGACCCTCATTTCGTCTATGAGATACGAGCAAAAACGGGTGCTTTCTCGCCTGCGATGAGCCTTTATCAGTTTTTCTGTAGCGATATTTCGACTCATACTGACTAATCGCCTCACGAAGATCGTCGCCCATATACAGCTCTCGCTCATGTGTTTTGAATTGCGGAGCTATCGTGCGCGGATCTATACTTTCATCTCTAAGATTGACTACCGAAAGCAGGCCAGTATCCAGGTCAATGTCCTCTTCGAACTTGATCAGAAGCATTTCAGAGCGGCGCAGTCCCATATCGAGACCTAACAGTAAAATGATATAGTTCCGCAGCTTAATTGCTTCATCTGCGAATGGATTCTCAGCACTCTCCGGGTGCATGACTTCCAGCAATCGACTCCGTTCCGAGGATGTCAGCCCTTTCATATTGTCAATGCGCGTCTTTTTCCACCCTGGGCTCGCCGCTTTAATTTTGCGATTTAAGCGTCGTTTAACATCGTCAACCGCTGCATCTCGCGTCGACTGATCACCAAGCTTATCGTACAGAAAAGCTAGGTAATCGCGTACTGCTTCAATACGCTGTTTCGCATGAACCTTGCCAACCGATTCGTATGCAGTTGGGTGTAAGCGCGTGCCCGCATACTTTTTGGCCAAGGTTACTTTGTTGAACCCCGCGTCTGACACAAACCGGGAGATTTCGCTGTCCGTCAGATACTGCGACTTGGGACGCTGCTCCAGGCGGGAAATGAGATCGATGGATGAGAAAGCGAGGAAGTCTTCAAGTACGGCCAGGTGCTCTAGGTACTTTTTGCTGGTATCCAAAGCCTTGCCTGAAAGCTCGAAAGTGACGTACAGGTTTGGGTAATAGACGGGGATATGGTCTTGCACAAGCAACTTTCTTCGCGCAGCATTCACCACCTGCTCGATGACTTGATAACCCATATTGCTTCCTTCTTAAACGCGACTTTTTTAAGTATAGTAAAGAACAGGAATACAGGAAAGAAAAACTTAACTTTTTATTTCTCTGCTTTGAGCGCTCATCATTCCTCTCAAAGCCCCATGAAAACTGATTTAGAGGAAAGCTAGGCTATGTCAAAAGGTGACAAAAAAGGTCAAACAGGTTCTTACGTTTTCACCATGAATCGGGTTGGCAAAGTAGTGCCGCCCAAAAAGCAAATTCTCAAGGATATCTCATTATCGTTTTTCCCTGGTGCCAAAATCGGCGTATTGGGGCTTAACGGTTCGGGGAAATCCACACTGCTGCGCATCATGGCCGGTGTCGATAAAGAGTTTGAAGGTGAAGCTCGTCCGATGCCCGGCATCAATATTGGCTACCTTCCCCAGGAGCCGGAACTAGACGACGAGAAAAACGTCCGCGACACCGTCGAAGAAGCGCTAGGGGCAATTAAAGAAGCACAAGAGAAGTTAGACGCGGTGTACGCAGCTTACGCCGAGCCAGACGCCGACTTTGATGCCCTGGCAAGCGAGCAGGGGCGGCTGGAAAATATTATCGAGGCGGCCGATGCGCATAACTTAGAACGCAAGTTGGACGTTGCCGCTGAAGCGTTGCGCCTTCCTCCTTGGGATGCCAAAGTCGGCAACCTATCAGGGGGTGAACGCCGCCGGGTGGCACTATGTCGCCTGTTGCTCTCAAGTCCTGACATGCTGCTGCTGGATGAGCCTACCAACCACCTTGATGCAGAATCAGTGGCTTGGCTTGAGCGCTTCTTGCACGACTACAACGGTACCGTAGTGGCGATTACCCACGACCGTTACTTCCTGGATAACGTGGCGGGCTGGATTCTTGAGCTTGACCGTGGTCAGGGTATCCCGTTTGAGGGTAACTACTCTCATTGGCTTGAGCAGAAAGATCAGCGCTTAAACCAAGAAGCCAAGCAGGAAGCCTCGCGCCAAAAAGCCATCAGGCAAGAGCTTGAGTGGGTGCGCAGCAACGCCAAAGGCCGCCAGGCAAAAAGCAAAGCGCGTCTTAACCGCTTTGAAGAAATGCAGTCAGGCGACTTCCAGAAGCGCAATGAAACCAATGAAATCTATATTCCGCCTGGTCCACGCCTAGGCGACAAGGTCATTGAGTTTCATAACGTGACCAAACGCTTCGATGACAAGCTGCTTTATCAAGACCTCTCTTTCACGATTCCCCCGGGTGCGATTGTGGGGATCGTCGGCGGTAACGGCGCAGGTAAGTCGACCCTATTCCAGCTGATTACCGGTAAAGAGCAGCCCGATGCAGGCGAGGTTGTGATTGGCGAAACCGTCGACATCGCCTATGTCGAGCAGTTACGCGATGCGCTGGACAACAAGCAAACTGTCTGGGAAGCCGTATCGGATGGTCAGGACATCCTGAATATTAACGGCTACGAAGTTTCTTCCCGCGCCTATGTTGGTCGATTCAACTTTAAAGGGAACGACCAGCAGAAGCGTTTATCGGAGCTCTCCGGGGGTGAACGCGGTCGCTTACAGCTTGCGCAAACGCTCAAGCAAGGCGCTAACGTGCTGTTACTTGATGAGCCGTCAAACGATTTGGATATCGAAACTCTGCGGGCACTGGAAGACGCACTACTGGCTTTCCCCGGCTGTGCCATGGTGATTTCGCACGATCGTTGGTTCTTAGACCGTATCGCCACGCACATTATGGCCTTTGAAGGTGACTCTGAAGTGGTCTTGTTTGAAGGCAACTACGCAGAGTATGAGGAAGATCATAAAAAGCGGGTCGGCAACGATACGCCTAAGCGTATGAAGTACAAGCGCATTGATGCTTGATAGCTTGCCTCACACTGACGCGTGATATTGATAGCCAAGGCCCCGCACTGCGGGGCCTTTTTAATTGCGCTGATGTCAGTAAACGCCTAACGTCTGCGATCAGTAAGAAATGAAACGATACACAGAATTAAAAATAGCACGAACAGTATTTGCGCAATGGTCGAAGCAGCCCCGGCAATGCCAGAAAAGCCAACCACTCCCGCGATAATCGCAATGATGAAAAACAGCACTGCATTGCCTAGCATCCTTTGCTCCTTTCCTTGGTTATCGCTTCCCTTAGGGGTTTGCTGCACACTCCATTATGCGGCGTCTATTAGAATTTAAAGGTGATAGGCACTTTTAGAGATGACTTTCGATGCCAGTCGCATGCCCCACTTCACCGGGGCAGGAAAACGAATGCCCCCTGCCTCTAAAGCAAGATGGGCGTGATGCGCCTCATCAACAGCCATTTGGCGTAGGATAGCTCGTGAGCGATAATCGCCGGGGGGTAGCGATTTTTGGTGAGCATCAAGATGTTTGCTTGCCTGTTCTTCCGTCGCGGCAACAACCCCCAAACTGATACGATCACTGACTGCCCCAGTCGCTGCACCGATGCCAAACGAGGCTACATAAAAGAGCGGGTTTAAATAGCTGGGTCGGCTTTGTAACTGCACTAAACGCTCATCACACCAGGCCAGATGATCGATCTCTTCCAGTGCAGACTGCTCAACCTGTTGACGCACATGAGGAAGTTTAGCGGTCACGCTCTGCCCCTGGTAAAGCGCTTGGGCACACACTTCACCGGTATGATTAATCCGCATCAAACCCGCCGCGTGGCGGCGCTCTTGATCATCGAGCACGCCATCGACAACACCCACTGCAGGGCTGGTGCGCTGCGATGCGGCCGCGTGAGGCATTAGCGTACGTAAAACAGTATCAAACTGGTGGATGACGCGATCTGAACGACTCTGTTGACGATCCATGGCAACACTCCGTTGTTTGATGACGGGTGACGAGCGGTCTACTTAGACTAACCAGCAGGCCACGTGAAAGCGCGTCCACCCATTAAATGCATGTGGATATGGTAGACCGTTTGCCCGCCCATTTCGTTGCAGTTCATAACCACACGATAGCCATCTTCAGCAAAGCCCTGCTCACGGGCAAGCTTGGCGGCAGTAAACTGTAGCCGCCCTACCGTCACAAGATCGGTTTCATCGATATCATTGAGTGTGGCGATATGCTTTTTGGGAATGATCAACTGATGCGTCGGCGCCTGAGGGCCAATATCGTTAAACGCCAATACATGCTCATCTTCATAAACGATATCGGCAGGGATTTCGCGCTTGATGATTTTACAAAACAGACAATCCATATAACTCTCCTTACGGCTTTCAGCCAATGCTGACGGTCACGATTAACGGAAGCGCCGCTGCGCCAGTAGATGCCTGACCAGAGGGGCAAGTATTAGCTCCATGGCCAGCGACATCCGCGCGCCGGGTACCACCAAGGTATGCGGGCGGGTCATAAACGAATCTTTGATCATCGCCAGCAGCCAAGGGAAATCAACCGTGGAGGGATCTCGAAAGCGGATGACCACAAACGACTCAGCATCAGTGGGGATATCCTGCACCTCAAAGGGGTTGGAGGTATCAACAGTAGGCACCCGCTGAAAATTGATGTGGGTGCGCGAGAACTGCGGTTGGATATAACGGACATAGTCGTCCATCCGGCCCAGGATAGTGTCAATAACCGCTTCTTGTGAATAACCACGCAGTTTGGTGTCACGGTCGATTTTTTGAATCCACTCCAGATTCATGGTGGGTGCCACGCCTACCAACAGATCCACATGGCGGGCAATATCATACTCTTCGGTCACCAACCCGCCGTGCAAACCTTCATAGAACAGCAGGTCGGTTCCACAGGGCAGCGATTGCCACTCGGTGAACGTCCCCACCCGGTAGCCCGCTTCAATTTTCTGCTTATCTTCGGCGTGGATATAGTGCCGAAAGGTACCTGAACCATGTTCGCCATACTCGCTAAACAAGCCTTCCAGGCGGTCCAGTAAGTTAGCCTCTACGGCAAAATGAGAAAGCTCATCTTTGCGCTCGGGCTCCTCCCGGAAGATACGGTGCAAATCATCGCGGGTGTAGCGGTGAAAGGCATCGCCATCGATCACGGCTGCATGCACATCTTCACGCAGAAACATCCGCTCAAAACTGCGCCGAACGGTGGTCGTGCCCGCCCCGGAAGAGCCGGTGACCGCAATGATCGGATACTCCCGTGACATCAGCCGCACCTCGCATGTGCAAGCGCTTGTTTAACCTGCTCAGGCATCTCAACAGGACGCCCCGTAGCAAGATCAATCAGCAGTTGATTAACCCGTGCTGTCGCGACAACCTGCTGGGAATCTGCCTGGTAAATGCGCTGATAAACTGTCAACGCTGTACCTTGAGGCTCAGGCACGGCAGTCGCAATGATCAAAGCGTCAGGCCAGCGTGCTTCACTTTGATACGTTATCGCAAGGTCGGCGACGACCGATGGATGCCCGTGCATGTCCCATTCAGGCAGATCCAGCGCCGCAAAGGCCTGAATACGCGCCTCGTGGAGCAGCGATACCACCGCATCGTGCCCCAAGTGGCGGCCGTAGTTCATATCGGTTACCCGCACTGTCAGAGAGTGACGATGAATGACCGCTTCAGCGGGAAAGTCCAGCTTGACACGCTCCATGCCTTTTCCTCGTCAGTGAAGTAGGGAACCTCGGTTTAAACAGCGTATGCATTCAGAGCTAGCTCAGCATCAGGCTTACTTACCCCTCGCGAGCAATCGCTCTGAACGCGATATCACGTCGACACTCAACGCCTTCCCAGTGAATCGCGTGAACGCCTTGGTACGCTTGCTGCTGCGCTTCTGAAACGCTATCACCTAACGCTGTTACGCACAGCACACGACCGCCTGCCGTGGTGATTTCACCCTTGGCATTTTGCGCTGTGCCCGCGTGGAACACTTTGCAACCCGTCTGTTCAGCGTCTGCTAAGCCGTGGATAACATCGCCTTTGCGATAGCTGCCAGGGTAGCCGCCAGCAGCCAATACCACGCCTACCGCCGCACGCGAATCCCATTCGCAACGCTGCCCGGCCAATCGGCCTTCGGCACCCGCCAAGCAAAGCTCCGCCAGATCAGAAAGCAAGCGCAGCATAATCGGCTGGGTTTCAGGGTCACCGAAGCGGCAGTTGTACTCAATAACGCGAGGGTTACCGGCACCATCAACCATTAAGCCTGCATACAGGAACCCCGTATAGGCATTGCCCTCAGCAGCCATGCCACGCACAGTGGGCAGAATCACCTGCTCCATAATGCGCGCATCAACTTCAGGGGTAACCACCGGTGCTGGCGAATAAGCCCCCATACCACCCGTATTCGGGCCGGTATCACCATCGTAGGCACGTTTATGGTCTTGGCTAGTCGCCATAGGCACGACATTCTCACCGTCCACCATGACAATAAAGCTCGCCTCTTCACCCTCTAGGAACTCTTCAATCACCACCCGAGCGCCTGCATCGCCAAACGCATTGGCTTCCAGCATGTCACGAATAGCGGCCTCTGCTTCGGCCTCGCTAAGGGCTACGATGACGCCTTTACCCGCAGCCAGGCCATCCGCCTTGATCACTATCGGCGCACCCATTTTTTGCAGATAGGCCAGCGCGGGGGGTACCTCAGTAAAGGTTTGATAGTCCGCCGAAGGGATTTCATGACGAGCCAGGAAATCCTTGGTGAAGGATTTGGAACCTTCCAACTGGGCAGCCGCCTGCGTAGGGCCAAAAATAGTTAACCCCGCTGCTTGAAAACGATCGACCACACCGTCTACCAAAGGCGCCTCAGGACCTACCACGGTAAGGTCAATCTGCTCATCACGGGCAAAGGCGATCAGACCCTCTAAATCGGTTGCCGCAATCGCCACATTGGTTAACTTAGGCTCCGTGGCGGTGCCTGCGTTTCCAGGCGCGACAAATACTTGTTCAACCTGTTTAGATTGCGCTAATTTCCAAGCCAGGGCGTGCTCACGACCACCGCCGCCTATCATCAAAACCTTCATGTGCATCCTTCTCAAACGGGAGAGCGTATCGGCGGCATTATGCCACAGCGCAGCGGCGAGTGGGGTTAGGAGGTAGGTTTGTTATCATCGTTGGTGTCGCGGTTATCGCCCTCAGATTGCGTTGTATCTTCTGAGTCATCGGCTTGACCGGGCTGGTTCAGCGTGTTTTGCCAAAAGCGCATATTCTCTTCAGCTAACTCGCGCATAAATTCCAACGGCGTGTTACGCATCGCCTGCTTCCACTGACTTTGCAAACGTTTTTGCTGCTCTAACATCAGTTGAGTGCCCTGTTCTAGGTAGCGCGACAACGGCAACGGTGATGTCATATCGTAAACGCGGATTAATTGCGCCAGCAGGTCGTTAGAAAACACTTCGGCCTCGCTGTCCGCTTGCTCCTGCTCGATAATAATAGAAAGCAAAATAGTACGCGTCAGATCTTCCCTGCTTTTGGCATCTTCTACCCGAAATGGCTCTTCTTCGATAATTAAACGGCGCAGGTCTTCCAGCGTTACATAACGACTTTGCTGCGTATCGTACAACCTACGGTTAGCATACTTGCGAATCACGCGCACGGCGCATCTCCTTAAACGCGATAGGGGCTTTTGTTCCCGTTACTGGTATTGTGCCTGCACCACGCGTCCATGCAAGCCACCTTAATAGTTTAGCAAGGCGCTCTGCGCCTGTTCTGTGACCAATAGACCCTCATTATGAATTTGATTTTGCTTGATCCTAACGATCTTACCGCCGACGGCCACGTCTGCATCACCGACCCACGTCGCCTGACACATCTGCGCGATGTCCATCGCTCGACCCCCGGCGACCTGCTAACCGTAGGCGTACAGGGCGGTCACATGGGTAAAGCGCTGCTGAAGGAACTCACAGCGGAACGCGCCTTTTTTCAATTAGAAACCCTTGATGAGCCACCGCCGCCACCGCTTCCCGTGCACTTGGTGTTAGCACTCCCCCGCCCACGGATGCTAGCGCGCACGCTGGAGCATGTAACGGCGCTGGGTGTGAAAGAGATCACCTTACTGCATACCAAGCGGGTAGAAAAAAGTTACTGGCAGTCACCGGAGTTACGCGCTGAAAAAATTCATCAACACCTACTATTAGGCCTGGAACAAGCGCGCGATACACAGCTACCTACTGTCACGCTGAGCAAAGGCTTTCGTCCCTTTTTAGAGCAGCAACTACCTGGCCTACTGGGCAACCGCCGCGGATTGGTCGCCCACCCCGGTATGCCTGATCCCTGCCCAAGAAATATCAGTGAACCTACTTTATTATTGGTAGGGCCAGAGGGAGGGTTTATAGCGTGGGAAGTCGAGCAGTTGCTGGCAGCGGGTTGCGAGGGCATGCACCTTGGTCCGCGCATTCTACGCGTCGAAACAGCCGTGACTGCCCTGCTGTCACGGCTGTTTTAACTAAGTAAATGTAAGTGCAAGTGGTTAAGATTGATTATCTTCCGGGTCGTGGGGCACAACGGTCGCGTTTTCCCCACACTCAGGATCTTGCAAGAACGTTTCACGCACATCTAACATGCCAAGATGGCTAATCGTACGGCGGCCCAGCAGTAGCGGGTAGTTCATCTCTTCGCGGTCGCGCAGACTGAATTGCTCTTCATAAATGGTATCGCCCATACAGACTTCCAGCAGCACCACAGGGCGCTCGTCGCGACCGCCTGCTCCGCGCACTGCTAATTCTCGATAGAGCGGACGCTCAATTTGATCACTAAAAACTTCACCGCTCTCCTGATCTTCAAGCTTTAAACGAAAGCGTACCCACTCTTCATCATCTTGCTCAAACATCTCAATATCCCGCGCATCTAGCGAAGACGTTAATGCGCCGCTATCAAGCTTGGCTTTCACTTCAATATCCCAAGGCTGCAGGGTTGCTTTTTCAACCCAGCCAAATACTTGATCGTCATCGGCCATTGCCACGGAGGCAGAGAGCAAGCCTCCCATCAATACACTGCCTAGTAACTTTTTTAGTAACTTTTTGCCCATTAATTGCATAACATCATCCTTGGTAAATTCGATTTAACCTGATCACTCTAAATGACTGCGTAACTGCTCAAGCAGTGCTTGCGTCGCAAAGCCATCCGGTATTAACCCTTGATCTCGCTGGAAGTTCCGCAACCCCTGGCGTGTATTAGGCCCCATTACGCCATCCGCTCCGCCCACAGAGTAACCAACGCGGTTTAGACCCCGTTGAAGCTCTTGAACATCATCACGGGTGAGAGGCTGCTGATCCCGCGGCCAGGCATGCTGTATCCCATCACGCCCGGCGATCGCATCACCCAAAGTTGCAACAGCCAACGCATAACTGGTCGCATTGTTATAGCGTAAAATGGCACGAAAATTTGCGCCTGCCAGGAATGCAGGACCATCGGCGCCAGCAGGAATAACCATGGCCGCACTATCAAAGTCTGGCAACTCGCCCTGCCGCGCCTCTACGCCTTGAGAACGCCATTCGGCGCTGCTGCGTCGCTCGGTCTGAGCATAATCAAAGCCTTCTGGCAAACGCACCTCGACTCCCCACGGCTGACCAGCCTGCCAGCCAGCCCGGTCAAGATAGTTAGCCGTTGATGCCATAACGTCGGGGATACTGCCCCAGATATCGCGACGGCCATCGCCATCACCGTCCACGGCATAGGCTTCAAAACTGCTAGGGATAAACTGGGTATGACCCATCGCCCCTGCCCAAGAGCCTTTCATCTGCTCGGCGGCGATATCTCCTTCGTCGATAATACGCAAGGCAGCGAGTAGTTCCCCGCGAGCGAAGTCACGACGTCGGCCGTCATAAGCCAGTGTGGCAAGGGATTCCAAGGTCGAGAAATCGCCGAAATTACTACCGTAGTTGCTCTCAATTCCCCAGATAGCGACGATAATTTCGGCAGGTATCCCAAAGCGTTGCTGCATCTCCAGCGCGGTATCCCGGTGGGCAGCCAACTTCTCCCTCCCGGTATTAATCCGCGTAGACGACACCGCAGTATCAAGGTACTCCCAGATAGCGCGGACAAATTCGGGCTGATAACCGTCGAGCTCGATCACCCGCTCGCGAAAGCGTACGCCATCCAGTGCACTGCTCAGGGTTGCTTCGCTGATTCCCTGATTGGCGGCGTACTGACGAAACTCCTGAAGCCACTGCTGAAAGTTTGCATAACTAACCTCAGTAGCCGCCTGAGTATCTACTTCTGTCATCAATTGAGAGTCGGCGAGCGCAACACTGCCTGCAAAAGGAGTGCTTAACGCGGCAATGAACGAGGCACATACTAAAGGGCGGAATGGTCGCCCAGCAGAGAAATTACGAGACATCATTTATATCCTTAGGCAGTCCTTGGCATGCCTGGGATGATGGCCTAGAAAAGTCGTAGATGCCAGCCTTCACGGCTGGTCATCAGTGAAGGTTACTTTGTAACGATAGTCAATATAGGCGGCTTGGCTGTTGTAACCGCTTCTTGGTAAGGAATTAACCATTGCGCCCACTGTTCGGGTTCAACATAAGGCGCCTTAAACGCGAGAGCATTGACACGCCATGGTTGGTGGCGTGCTAAACCAGGGGGAAAATTTTCGAGCGGTTTCAACCAGTGCGCAACATACAGCCCTTGTGGGTCGTAATGGCCTGCCTGCTTAAGCACATTAAAATAGCGATCCTGTCGTGGATCGCGCCCTACCCCGGCAATATAACGCCAATTACCCCAGTTACTGGCAACATCGTAATCAACCAAGCAGTGCTCAAACCATAAAGCGCCTAATCGCCAATCCACTTTTAAGTCTTTCACCAAAAAGCTGGCCACGTTTTGCCGGGCGCGATTGGATAACCAGCCAGTGTGGCGCAGCTCTAACATCGCGGCATCGACAAACGGCAGCCCGGTGGTAGCATTTCGCCAGGCATCAAAAGCGGCACAGGGCGTGGCTGGTTGACGAGAGCCAAACATCTTCGCCCCTTCCAGCTCAGCGACACGGATAAAATACTCCCTCCACAGTAGCTCAAAGGTAATCCAATAACTCGACTCAGTGCTGCCGTGCTCCGCTTCCCACGCCTTCACCGTTGCATACACTTGGCGCGCCGATAGACAGCCGCGGGCGAGCCAGGGGGAAACGCGAGTTGAAAAATTCGCGCCCAGTAAGCCATTGCGGGTTTTCTTATACGTCTCTGCGCCCTGTTGACGCCAAATGTAATCGTTAAGGCGCATATGTGCCGCCGATTCACCGCCCCGATACGCATAACCCTGACGGCTATCGGGCTGCCAAGTGGCGCTCTGTTCACAAACGGCTTTTAGGGGTGGAAACCCTCTGGGGGCTTCAGGCCAGGGGGGCAGCGTTACCGGTGCGCAGCGATTCTCAGGCACCGTACATTCTTGCTCTACGCTGCGCCTGAAAGCAGAAAAGCTTTCGGGTAATGCCGCCTGCTCGAAAGGCAGTGCGTGGCGTTCAAAAAGACGTCCACTTTCCATACACGTAACGGTTGTTTCACTAGGCAGCGCCTTCTACAACCGCTTGGATATGAGCATTTTCTTCAACCCCAGGATGCTCGGCAACGCGTATTTGTCGGGCATTAAGCGAGGCAGACAACTCGATGACAACGTTACTCGGCTTACCAATGCGTACCAACAAGTCACTGCCGCGTTGTAAAAGCTCACCGCGCAATTCCATCAAACTTTGCCATAAAAAGCGTAATCGGGCCGGCCCGATCCGCGGTGTCGATTCGCCCTCTATGAGAGGTGCCAACCACTGTTCATCCACTACAAAGAGACAAAGCAGGTAACTAGGGCGAGCGGTAAAGCGAAAAAGAGGGTTATCCGCAATACGCAGGTCGTCTTGCAGCCAGACGATATCGGTCGTGCTATTCATGCTCATGCCTCCTTGGGGTGCTTTGATGCCAAGCAGTTTGCCTGCTTAGCACTACGACGGCAGCGTTCGCTGCAGTAGCACACCTCGTCCCAGCAGCGCGCCCACTTTTTCCGCCAAAAGAAAGGACGCTCGCATTGAACGCAGGTTTTTTGCGACAAATGTTGTTTGCGGTGCATTGAACATTACTCACGCGCAGCATGTAGGACGCCTCAAAACATAGACACATTATCCTATACGGTATAATTATTGTACATGCTAAGTTTTTACCAGTGTGTATAAAAATAACGGGGTTTATTAAACAGAGGATATGAAAAAGCCACCGCGGGTGGCTCAATGGCGGTTATTCACTGGCGGTGACAGGATTGGTGCCGTCAGCTTTAATCGGGGTCTGTTTCCCTTGGCTGGCGCTTGGCATTTTCCTGCGTTTCCAGGCCACTTTTTAATTCGTGGGTCAATGGGTCGTAGTTAGGGCGCAATTCATCTTTGACCGTTCCACTCCAAAGCTTGGAACCGACAAAGTAACCAGCTCGCCCAATAACATGGGCCGCTACGGGTGCGGTCATCAAAATAAACACAATAATGGCAAACGAACGGGCCACAATGCCTACTTCTGCAAAGTGCATAGCGGCAGCCAGCATAACCAAAATCACGCCTAACGCCGCCGCTTTGGTGGTCGCGTGCATCCGTGTTAGCAAATCAGGCAACCGCAGCAGGCCTACCGAGGCAAGCAGTATAAATAGCGCGCCCGCGATGATGAGCGTGCCTTTTATGAAATCAATCATCCCGAGGGCCTCCCCTTTCCAAAAAGCGTGCAAACGCTATCGCCGCCAAGAACCCCATCAAGGCAATCACAATGGCGGCATCCAGGAAGCTGGCAACATCCGACTTGATCGCATACACCCCAACCAACCCAACAACAGTGGTTGAAAAAAGCTCCAATGCGACCACGCGGTCGGGCAGACTCGGGCCACGAACGACACGAACAAAGGTCAGGATAAGCGCCAGGCTCATGATGACTTGGCTGATCAGAATAACCGTATCCATTAGCGAAACAGCTCCAGGGCCCGGTGCTCCATCTCTTTTAAATTACGCCGCAACTCCTCTTCATTGTCTAAAAACATCGCATGGATATACAACACCTTACGGTCATCAGACACATCCAGGCTAAGCGTTCCCGGCGTTAATGAAATCAGATTGGCCACCATGGTAATTTCCATTTCGGTGTGGGCGGAAAGCGGCATAGCGATAACCCCCGGCTTCATATGCCAAGGTGGCGTCACGATATCGAAAGCGACACGTAAGTTGGCCTGAATGAGTTCTTTTAGAAAAAAGCCGATAAAACCGATCAAGCGCGGCACGCGAGCAGGATAACCTTTCAGGGCATCCAGCTGAGGCTCAATTAGCACCAGAGTGATATAGCCGAAGATTAAGCCGACAAGGAGATTCAGCCCACTGAAATCACCGCTCAACAGTACCCAGGCTAATCCTAACAGCAGGTTCCAAATAGCACCGGTCATGGCAACTCCTCCCCGGCGTCAGCCTTAGGTTCTTCATCGTTGGCGGCAGCTGAATCCAGCAGCACATCTTCGGCACTGGCTGAAGCGCCCAGCACTGCTTCAATATACCCGCGAGGCTCAAGCAACTGATCACCAATGCCGGTCATTACCCACATAATCGGTTCGGCAAACACACCAATCAGTAACGATGACAGAGCCAGCACCATTACTGGCAAATACATCATCCACAGACTTGGCTTTAACAGCCGCCCATCGTCACCGGTCGGCGTGGCCGTTTCGGGTACCAGATTATCTTCCGGTAGCGATTTCCAGAATATTTCATTCCAAATTTTGACCATGGAGTAGAGCGTCATTAGCCCCACCGCCAGCGCAATACCAGTGGCCACATAGGCCTCAACTTCCAGACCCGCGCGAACAATCACAAACTTGGCAAAAAAACCTGATAGCGGCGGCACACCGGCCAACGAGAAGGCAGAGATAAAGAAAGCAATGGCTAACCAAGGACGCTCACGATAAAGCCCCCCCATTTTTTTAAGCTGGTACGTGCCCTGCAAACGATGGGTAATACCGCTAATCAAGAACAGATTGGTCTTCACCACCATATTATGCACGATGGCAAACACACCCCCGGCAATCGCCAATGGTGTATAAAGCGCCAAACCTAAGATCATATAGCCAATTTGGCTGACAATATGAAACGACAGAATGCGCCTGAACTCATACTGGGCCGCCGCCCCCAGCACGCCCGTTACCATGGTAAATACTGCGCCCCAGAGCATAATGTCCTGAAGATAGCCCATGGTTTGATCGAATATCAGCGTGAAAACACGGAACATCGCATAAACGCCGACCTTAGTGAGTAGCCCGGCAAATAGCGCTGAAACAGCGACTGGTGGCGTGTGATAAGACGCAGGTAACCAAAAGAACAGCGGGAAGGCCGCCGCCTTGATCCCGAACGCCACCATAAACATGACCGCTAACACTTCGACCATGCCAGTGTGCTCCGCCTCATCCATGCGCAGCGCAATGTCAGCCATGTTGAGCGTTCCCACCATCCCATAAAGCAGCCCCACCGCCGTTAGGAAGATCACCGACGCTAACAGGTTCAGCGTGACATACTTAATCGCCCCCTCCATCTGGGCGCGCTCGCCGCCCAGAATCAGCAGCGCAAACGAGGCCACCAGCATTACTTCAAACCACACATAAAGATTGAAGATATCGCCGGTCAAAAATGCACCGGTTACCCCGGCAAGCAACAGGTGCATCAAGGGGTAATAGCCAAATTTTTCATGGCCACGGCCAGTGGTTGCCAATGAGTAAATCCCCATTGCCAAGCCGATAATCGCGGTCATCAAGACCATGACGGCACTGAGCAGGTCGGCGATTAAGGTGATCCCAAACGGGGCTGGCCAGCTGCCCATCTGCATCGTTACGTAGCCATCTGACAACGTCGATACAAACAGCCACAGGCTGACTATCAGCAGCGCGACATTGCCAGCCACCGCCATGAATCGCTGCATGGGTCGCGAGCGCCAAAACAGCAACGAGATAGCCCCTGACAACAAGGGCAGGAGGACGGGAAGAGCAACTTCAGGCCTCACGTATCAGTATCCTTCATCTTATCGAGATCATCGGCCTTAACGACTTCATAGGCACGTCGAATCAATACCACTGCAAACGCCAGTACCCCGAAGGCAATCACGATCGCTGTTAGCACAA
Source organism: Vreelandella arctica (assembly GCF_037070215.1). NCBI lineage: Bacteria > Pseudomonadati > Pseudomonadota > Gammaproteobacteria > Oceanospirillales > Halomonadaceae > Vreelandella > Vreelandella arctica. The sequence goes on from NZ_JBANSN010000017.1 coordinate 42,955, forward strand.
CCGCTTGGGGCAAAGGGTCAGCTACGCCGCTAGGCGGCTGCATCATACCTTCCGCAATCAGCGGCGGGGCACCACGGGTCATGCCCGCCGTGGTGAAAATCAGCAAATTGGCAGCGTTGGAAAGCAGCATCAAACCAATCACCAGTTTGACGATAGAGCGACGCAGCATCATAAAAATGGCCGTCGCATACAGCAGACCAATTGCCACTGCCATCAATGGTTCCATGCGGTGCCTCCTGTGAATTCAGGGTTCATCCTTATCCACCTCCATCAGCGTCATGACCATGCCCGTCACGGAGCCCAGCACGGCAAAGTAAACGCCGATATCAAAAATCAGCGGCGTGGAGGCTTTAAAATCAATCACCGGAATAGTCCACCACTGGGCAGTCAAAAAAGGCTGACCCATAAACCAAGCGGGCACCACCGAGATCATCCCCAGCAGCAGGCCGATGCCTATCAGGTCACGGGGATCAACCATCCGCAGCACTTCTTTGGTCGCGCTCACCCCAAAGGCAAATAGGTAAAGCGTAAAGGCCCCAGCGGCTACCAAACCGGCAATAAAACCACCGCCCGGCTCATCGTGCCCCCTGAGCAGCAGAAAAACAGAAAACAGCAATTGCAGCGGCATCAACAGCCGTGCCGCCGTATTGAGAATAATCGTGCCTGACTTAACCATCGTAAGGCTCCTTGGTGGTCACTTTACTGCTCTCCCCGCTCTTGCCATTGCTGTTCTCTCCATGACGCAGCTTAAGCATGGCAATTACACCAATCGCTGCGAGTGCCAGCACGAACATCTCACCCAGGGTGTCCAGAGCGCGATAATCAACCAAAATAACGTTGACGATATTGCGGCCGTAAGCCAGCGGAGCACTGTTCTCAATCATGTACGTCGAAATCGGTTCAAACTGCTGAATACTCCACGCAGTCATAATCAATAAGCAGATCAAAATGCCCATCATCGCGGCTACCACACCATCTCTTATGCGCTCTAGACTGGTGGAAAGATTTGAAAACCTCGGCAGCCGAAACAGCACCAGCACCAATAAAATCACCGTTAAAGTTTCCACCAGTAACTGAGTAATCGCTAAGTCCGGCGCGCTGAAAAGAATAAAAATTAACGCAATAGAGAAACCCATTACCCCAACCGACACGACGGCCCCAAGGCGCGAGCGAGTCGTTGTGGCAAATAGAGCGCCCATTGCCATCGTGCCCGCCACCACCACCTCGTGGAAACGGACATCAAGATCAAAAGCGAATATTGGCGAATGGCGTAACAAGATTGAATTCCCAATCAGCGCAATAAGCGTGATCAACATCACCAGAATGTAGTTACGCATATAGCCGTTTTGCAGCAGCCGTGTTTGCCACTCAGAGAACTGCACAATGCCGTTCATCATGCTTTCATAGCCCGCTTCGGGACCATGGCGCATGATCGGAGCCAGTAATGAAAGCTTGGCTCGCACACTATCCCAACGCTTAAACAGCAAAAAGCCAACGCCCAGGCTGATGATCGACATTATCAACGCCACATTGATGCCGTACCAAAGTGACAGTGTCACCTCCATCGTTTCTCCAGAAACAGAAGTGGCAGCTGACGTTAATAAGGCATTAGCGCCTAGCAAGGCTGGCATTAAGCCCAACAGTAGCGACCCTACTGCCAGTAACGCAGGGCCCACTAACATGCTTAGCGGCGCTTCATGAGGCTCAAGGGGGGTATGGTGACGCTTACCATAAAAGGGCCGTAACGCAATGATAAAGGCCACCGCGATGGTCAAAATGGAAGCGACAAAAGCGAATAATACCAACAGCATACGGAAGCTACCGGCGCCTAGCACAGACTCAAGCATTAGCTCCTTACCGATAAAGCCAAACAGCGGCGGAACCCCTGCAAGTGAAAGCGCCGCTACCAATGCGATCATCGCCGTTACTGGCATTAACGAGCGCAGCCCGCCCATCTGCGTCACGTCTTTGGTACCGGTTTCATGATCAAGAATACCGGCGACCATAAACAGCGCGCCCTTGTACAGGGAGTGCGCTAGCAGAAAAGTGACAAAAGCGGTCATCGCATATTCAGTGCCAATACCCAACAACATTGTCAGCGTACCCAACGCCATGATGGTCGAGTAAGCGAGCAGCTTTTTGATATTCGTATGGTGAATCGCTAGGAACGCGCCGGTCAGCATTGTCGTCGCCCCAACAACGGACAAAATACCGACCCACATCGCCGTTCCACCAAGCTCTGGGTGTAAGCGAGCCAGTAGATAAATGCCCGCTTTCACCATCGTGGCGGAGTGAAGGTAGGCAGAGACCGGCGTAGGTGCGGCCATGGCGTTGGGCAGCCAGAAGTGGAACGGAAACTGAGCCGATTTGGTAAACGCCCCAAGCAGCAAACAGATCAGCATGGGTGTGTAGAGTGCATGCTCACGCAGGTCGGCTTCCTGGCTAAGGATCTCCGCCAGCGACCAGCTATCGCTCGCAATCCCCAACAATACCAGGCCCGCCATTAATGCTAAGCCACCGGCCACCGTGACGAACAGGCCCTGACGGGCAGACTTACGTGCTTCAATATCGGCGTGATTAAAACCGATCAGTAAATAGGAGGTAATACTGGTCAGTTCCCAGAAAATAAACAGTGTAAATAGCCCGTCCGCTAACACCAGCCCTAGCATTGAGACCATAAAGGCGACGAGTGCAATATGAAAACGTGCGATATCGGGATGATCTTTTAAGTAACCACCGGCATACACCAGCACGCAGGCGCCCATGACGGTGATCAATAGCCCAAATAGAAGTGACAAACCATCCAGCAGGAAAGTAAGGCTGATACCCAGGGAAGGCACCCACTGCCACTCCAACAGCAAGCTGCCGTTCTCAATGATTTCAGGGGCTTGTAGTAACAGCCAGGCCGCTAACCCTGCTGGGAAAAGCGCCAGTACAAGACTGGTGCGATGCCCAAACCAACGATGCAGTAGCGGTGACGACGCGGCCAGCAAAAACCCCATTAAAACGGCAAGTTGCATCTGGCGAAATCTCCTGAAAAATGAAAGGCTCACCTTGGAGGTTGAGGCGAATACCCAGGCATCATGCCCTGTCACTGGCATGCCAGCGTTGAAGTAGTGTGATTCTAAAGTTGTACACCTTATAACAGATGGTTTTGACTGACCAGTCAAACGCTTAAACGCAAACAGCCGCTGGCGAACAAAAACTCGTCTGCGGCTGTTGTCAAGAAATGACTATAGCAAATAAGGTGTTACACGTTAGGCAATAGACAACCAACCCGCTAATTCATTATTGATAACTCTTAGTAGCGCTTCGATATGGTCGTCGCGATCATTCAGGCAAGGAATGTAGCTAAACGTCTCTCCGCCCGCTTCCATAAAGCTATCGCGAATCTCCTCTTCGATCTCTTCCAGGGTTTCGACACAATCTGACGAGAAAGCCGGCGACATAATCGCAATATGTTTATGCCCCTGCTTGGCAAGCTCCGCTACATGCTTGACGGTTTGCGGGCCAACCCACTTTTCAGGGCCAAACTGTGACTGGAAGGCGGTATCGACCTCCTCTTTGCTGAAACCAAGCTTCTCACGCAGCAAACGAGTGGTTTTCTGGCACTGGCAGTGGTAAGGGTCTCCCTCCATCAAGTAACGCTCGGGCACCCCATGGTAGCTCGCGACAAGCTTGGTGGGCCGGGTCGCAAAACCGTCATAGGCTTCTTGTACCGAGTTAGCCAACGCCTGAACATAGGCAGGATGGTCGAAATACGCGGGCACTGTGCGAATGTATGGCTGCCACTTCATTTTCATCAACGTACGAAATGCTTCGTCGTTAGCCGTTGCCGTTGTAGGAGAACCGTACTGAGGGTAGAGGGGGAAAAAGACGATTTTTTCACAGCCCTTCTCTTTCATTCGGGTCAACACGCTTTTAGTAGAAGGGTTGCCATAGCGCATGCAAAAATCGACTTCGACATCGTCACCATAGAGTGCTTTCAGCCGCGCCGTCATTTTTTCGGTTTGAGCCCGGGTCGTGGTTAACAACGGACTCTCATTTTTTTCGTTATTCCAAATACTACGATACGCCTTACCCGACGAAAAAGGACGCTTAGTCAAAATAATCAACTGCAGCAGTGGCTGCCATTTCCAACCGGCATAGTCGACCACGCGCTTATCGGACAGGAACTCATTCAAGTAGCGACGCATTGACCAGTAGTCGGTGGCATCCGGTGTTCCCAAGTTCGCGAGCACAACACCGACCTTGGCACGCGGCACCGACGGGTGATCACTAGGTGCATGGGCCAACCGACCCTCGGCCGGTTGATCCTTGACGACATTTTCGGTCATTACACTTGCTCCTGGAAAATAACGGTGTCACTGATCACTAATACAATTTATGAATACCAGAGGGCTAAATCCTATCACTTTTCGGCAAAGCGGCGGCATAAAGTTATACTATTGACATCATTTGTATAACTACAGGCCAACTCATGTCTAAGCCTCTGCTTCTAGTACTCGGCGACCAGCTCTCTTTTTCACTCACAACGCTGCAAGAAGCCCCCACCAATGCGGTCGTTGCTCTGTGCGAAGTCGCTGAAGAAGCACGCTATGTGCCTCATCATATTCACAAAATCGCCCTTTTTTTGGCCGCCATGCGTCACTTTGCCCAGGCACTGCGTGATAAGGGTTTCCAAGTCCATTACAGCGCCCTGGATGATGCCGATAATTGCCACTCCCTCATTGAGGAAGCCGAGCGTATAGCCGCACAGTATGGCTGCGACGAGATACGCGTTGCGCGGCCTGGAGAGTGGCGGCTGTGGAAGACGATGCACCAGCGTGAAGACGCCACGATTCCCTGGCGGCTTCTTGAAGATGAGCGTTTTTTTACGACGCCCAGCGATTTTAGCCAGTGGGCAAGTGGCCGCAAACAGTTAAGACTTGAGTATTTTTACCGTGAACAGCGCAAGCGGACCGGATTCCTGATGGAGGGCGATGAGCCTGCTGGCGGCAAGTGGAATTTTGATCACGATAATCGCCAGCCCATCAAGTCAGCGCTTGAGTTTCCTGAGCTGCCACAACACCGCCAAGACAAGCTTACCCAAGACGCTCTGGCCGATGCGGAACGCCACTTTAGTGATCATATGGGCACACTGACGAACTTTAACCTTCCGGTGACCCGTAAGCAGGCATTAGTGGATCTTAAGCACTTTATGCAGCATGGATTGGCTCAGTTTGGCCGCTATCAGGATGCCATCAGCGATTCCGCACCCTATTTGTATCACTCGCGACTCTCTGCCGCGATGAACATCGGCCTACTGTCTCCTCATGAGGTTTGCGAAGCCGCAGAGCAGTGTTATTACACCGGTGAAGCCCCGATTAATGCGGTTGAAGGATTTATCCGTCAAATTCTTGGCTGGCGCGAATACGTGCGCGGGCTCTACTGGACACAGATGCCCAGCTACAAAAGCGCCAACCCACTAGGCTTTAAGCGCGAACTACCAGCCTTTTATTGGGACGCAGACACCGATATGCGGTGCCTAAATCGCGCCGTTCAAATGACCATCGACAATAGTTACGCCCATCATATTCAACGGCTAATGGTCACTGGCAACTTTGCCCTCCTCTGTGGCGTCAAACCGGAAGCTCTGTGCGATTGGTACTTAGCGGTTTATGCCGATGCCAGCGAGTGGGTGGAACTGCCTAATACCTTGGGCATGGTACTCCATGCCGATGGTGGCTTAATGGGCTCCAAGCCCTACTGTGCCTCGGGTAAATATATCGACAAAATGTCAGATCACTGCCAGCACTGCCGCTACTCGCCAAAACAGGTCATCGGCCCCAACGCCTGCCCTTTCAATAGCCTTTACTGGCATTTCCTTGAAGCCAATGCGGAGCGATTAAATAAAAACCCACGCATGAAGCTAATCTACGGCTCCCTGAGGCGCATGACCGATGAGAAGCGTGAAGCTATTCGCCAGCAGGCTGAAAACTTTTTATCACAACTGGAGACATCACCAGGCTACGGGCAATCCTGCCACACGGCAGGCTATGCAATATCCACAACCGAACGCCAATAAGGAATAACAATGAGCCGCTACTCACCACTGAAGGCATCGCTCCCTGTTACGCTGTTTCATGACGGCCACTGCCCTTTTTGTCAGCAAGAAGTGGCATGGCTTAAAAAGCATCGTCACCAGGAACGCATCGCACTGGTAGATATCCAGGCCAGTGACTTTAACGCTCAGGCGTACGGGCAGGAATTTAATGCGATGATGGGCCAACTACATCTACAAGATAGCCAAGGAGAGTGGTATATCGGGATGGATGCCAGCCGTGCCCTCTATGCAGTGTTGGGCTACCGGCGACTGGTGAAGATTTCATGCTTACCGGGTGTACGCGGCGTGATGAATGCCGGTTACCGTTATTTTGCCCGTCGTCGAATACGAATCGGGCGGTGGTGGGAAAAGCGTAAAGCTAAGAGTTAACGATTTATACGTGAAGCGTTTGGGTTAGCGCGTAAACTTAAAATACTAACGGCATACGCGATGTAAGCGGCTCGCTGTAATGAGCGTCACGACCAATTACTTCATCGTGCGGCACGTGCTGTACTAAGTAAGCGCGGTGAATGCCAGCCCGTTTGAGTTCCATATAGGCATCATCCAGCGAGCGAAATAGCATTGGCTTAGAACGCTGCATCAGCATATGGCGCTCGCCTTCAACATCTTCCAGCTCAACCTGATAAAAACGGCTACCCGAATGGGTAATCACGCGAATTTCAAAGTTGTCGTGGCTGGCGACAAACTGCTTAAGATCCTTCAGTTCCATGGTTCCCTCCTGTTATTTGTCTATGTCATCAAGTATGGCATCAGGGCACAGCATGACTGCACCCTATGACGTTCCTGTTGCCCTGTTGTTGCAGTGTTGTGACATCCATTAAAAGATAGACTCACAATAGTGGGTTATTCAACAACTGATTTCTTAACCACTAATTTTCAACTGCATTCGAGGGCAATAGCGCAAGAGAGTTCCTGACCGAAGCGTCAAGAAGTCGTTATTTTACTGGTATTCAGAAGGGTCGATGGCTTTGCCAAGTGAATTACGGTCAATCCAGTTGCCGCCTTTGGTCTCTTTGTAGCGAAACACGACCTTATCCCCCACCTTAACGGGCAGCTCTCCATCTTCGGTTTGATAGCTGTACTTTTCTCCCTCCACGACCAAATGGTAGCGATAAAGATCTGGCATACCTAACCACTCTTTGAAAGGCCCTTCACGCTCAAGTGCTTCAAGCTCACCGCGACCTTCTAGCTTAGGAAGACGCTGCCGATTACCGCGCCGAAATCCACCTGCCATTTGCTACTCCCGTTTATTTGCATATCATGGGTGGGGCATTATACGAGCTCGCTCCCCATCCTCAAGTGACTCATCACAAAGCTGGCTTTGAAGCCGGTCTTCCCAAACCAGCCTGTAAAAACCTAGTCGCCGAATGCTTGACCGTAGCTATCCGGGGCCAAATCCTCGAAGCGGGTATATTTACCGATAAACGCCATGTGAACGGTGCCGATCGGGCCGTTACGCTGCTTACCAATAATTAACTCCGCGATACCTTGGTTATCGGGGTTATCTGGATTATAGACTTCATCGCGATAAACGAAGGCAATGACGTCCGCGTCCTGCTCAATGGCGCCCGACTCACGCAAATCCGACATGACTGGCCGTTTATTCGGACGCTGCTCCAACGAGCGGTTCAACTGGGAAAGTGCCACGACTGGACAATTAAACTCTTTCGCCAAGCCCTTCAACGAGCGCGAGATTTCAGAAATTTCACCGGTACGGTTTTCATTGAAGCCGGGGATCTGCATTAACTGAAGGTAATCGATCATCACCAGTGCAATATTGCCATGCTCACGCACCACCCGACGCAACCGTGAGCGCATCTCATTTGGCGATAAGGCCGCGGTATCATCGATAAACAGCTGTTTGTCTTTGAGCAGATTGACGGCGGAGGTTAAGCGCGGCCAATCCTCATCTTCCAACTGCCCGGTACGTACGCGGGTTTGGTCAATCCTACCCAGCGATGAGAGCATCCTCAGCATCAGGGATTCGGCGGGCATCTCCATAGAGAAGACCATGACCGGCTTGTCGCTGGAAATAACCGCATGCTCAACCAGGTTCATCGCGAAGGTGGTTTTACCCATGGAGGGACGACCTGCAATCACCACCATATCCGACGGCTGGAGACCAGTGGTCATCTCATCCAAGTCACGGAAACCGGTGGAAAGCCCGGTCATTTCACCTTTCAGGTTAAACAGCTCATCAATGCGATCAACGGCTTTGGTCAGCAAATCGCTCATACCGATAGGACCGCCGGTTTTAGGACGCTCCTCGGCAATCTGGAACACTAACCGTTCCGCTTCATTGAGCAATTCATCCGCCGGACGCCCTTGAGGGGAAAAAGCGCTATCGGCGATTTGGTTAGCAGCCCGGATCAATTTACGCAGCGTTGCCCGCTCACGCACGATATCGGCGTAGGCGCGAATATTACTGGCAGAGGGCGTGTTACGCGCAAGCTCGGCTAAAAACGCTAACCCACCGACCGTATCCAAGTGATCCCGCGCTTCCAGCGCTTCGGAAAGCGTTACCACGTCCAATGGCTGACCGGATTCAGCCAGATGAATCATCACGTTGAACACTAAACGGTGCTCATAACGGTAGAAATCATCCGCCACCAAGCGCTCTGAGACGTTATCCCAGGCTTGGTTATCCAGCATTAGCCCGCCTAATACCGACTGCTCCGCCTCCAGAGAGTGCGGCGGCAGTTTTAGCGCTGCCGTTTCTTTATCAGCAGAAGGCTGGTCCTGCATAGCGAGCTCCTTTAAATACTACAGCGTAGCCAATAATGAAGAGGGGTATCTTAGCCGGAGCGAGGACGTTCGACCACCGACATCACAGCCAATCTAGACATTGTCTGAAAAACGCCAAACCGTAATAGACCAGGCGGATTTATGACACTATCCAGCACTACCGTCTTGCAGCACAGGCGTCAGAAATAACAAAAGGCGCGGGTTTCCCCGCGCCTTTTGAGGCGTTCGTGCCAGTACAGTGAGTGACCAAGCACTAAATACTTACTTGGCACTTATCTCGTACTTAAGTAGCACTTACTTAATTACTCTGCAACTACTACTACACGTACAGTCGTATTCACTTCAGCGTGCAAGTGAATAGCAATGTCGTATTCGCCAGTTTGGCGAATCGGCCCTGTCGGCATACGCACTTCGCTCTTGGCAATATCGATGCCAGCAGAGGAAATGGCGTCAGCCAGGTCACGCGGACCAATAGAACCGAACAGCTTGCCTTCGTCGCCTGCTTTGGAAACCAAAGACAGCTCGATGTCGTTTAGCTGCTCAGCGCGCACTTCGGCTTCTGCCTTGCGCTCAGCGGCTTGCGCTTCGAGCTCAGCACGCTGTGCTTCAAACGCTTCGATGTTGTCTTTGGTGGCCGGTACGGCTAAGCCGTAAGGCACCAAGTAGTTACGACCATAACCAGGCTTCACGGTGACTTTGTCACCCAGGCCGCCCAGCTTACCAATGTTGTCGAGCAGAATGACTTCCATCTCGTAAACCTCTTGTCAGTTGCTGCGGGCAAGGCGTGCGCGAACGTTCGCGAATGTATCAATCAGCCCCAACAGCAGCACAATGAGAATCGTGGGCCAGGTCGTGATTAGCAGCACATAAAATGCTACCAGCCACAGCCCGTTCATCCCCTTTATTCCAATAAACCCATGCACTAACGCAACGCCAGCTACCAACAGCGGAATCCAACCAAGCATCGCCAGCGCGTGTGCGCCCAGCAGCATGCCTATCACTCCAATGACGACCAATACGGCCAGCTCTTTGGGTGTTAAGCGTAGTGCATGAAACTCTTCGCGAAAGCCACCTGGGTTATACAACCCAGCTTGCCAACTACGCGCAAGCGCTAAACACACTATTGCTGCCAACAGTACGACGAGCCCAGTCACCCCACCCACCACTAACGCGGCGATGGTTTGGGTATCGTAGCCCTGATTGGCGAATTCCGTGAGCATGCGGTCCACTTCTTCTGAACCTTCCCGCAACTGCTCAAGCATTAACTCTGTGCCGCCTGGTGGGCTGAAGATGCCAAGCTGAACCATGACAGCGGCGACCAACGTCCCCACAATCAACGTTTCACCCCAACGCATCCTCTCGCGCAGGATAACGGCCATCAGCGTTACCAGCAGTATGCTAGCAAGCGGAATGACGTCTCCCTGTGCCCACCACCAGCCAGCCGGCAGTGCTGCAGCGATAATGACTGGCAGCGCAGGTGCAAAACCTTTGCGTAGCGTCATCAACGCGGCGATGGCTGCCCCTAACCAGAACAGCCAAGGCACTAGCGTTGCCAGGGCCGCCCCGCCTGCTGCGTAAGGCGTGCCCCGCATTAGCCATCGGGCTAGTGCCAGCATCACGTTAAACGCTTACTGGTGGCTATCGGAGTAGGGCAGCAGTGCCAGATAACGCGAGCGCTTGATAGCAGTCGCCAACTGACGCTGATAGCGTGCTTTGGTGCCGGTAATACGGCTTGGAACGATCTTGCCGGTTTCGGTGATGTAAGCCTTCAGCGTGTCCAGATCTTTGTAATCGATCTGCTTGATGCCTTCAGCGGTGAAGCGGCAAAACTTACGGCGACGGAAAAAACGTGCCATGGACTAGCTCCTTAAAACGTGCAGTGAATAAAATCAGGCAGTTTCTTCTTCTTCAGCGCGCGGTTTTTCTTCGCGACGCGGACGTTTTTCTTCTGCCGGCTTCATCATCGGGGAAGCTTCAGTAACCGCTTCTTTGCAGCGAACAACCAGGCTGCGGATAATGGCGTCGTTGTAACGGAAGATATTCTCGATTTCATCGAGAGTTTCGCCGTTACATTCGACATTCATCAGCACGTAGTGGGCTTTGTGGATCTTGTTGATCGGGTAAGCCAAGTGACGACGACCCCAATCTTCTAGACGGTGCACAGTGCCGCTGTTTTCAGTAACGATGCTGGTGTAGCGCTCAACCATCGCCGGCACCTGCTCGCTTTGATCCGGGTGGACCATAAACACGATTTCGTAATGACGCATAGGATCTCCTTGCGGTTTGACAGCTTCCGTTGTGTGCTACTGCTAAAGGCAGTAAACGACGACAAGGAAGCAAGGAGTTAACTGAAGTGCTCCGCCACCGCATTAAACGGCTACCGGGGCATCAAACAGAACTTTTATTTCAACAACTGTTTTTTAACGACAGTTTCAATTACTAATTCTCACAGCTAACGCCCGCTTGCAGACAAACGGGCGCGTGTATCTTAGTAGTACGGCGGTTAACTTGCAAGCTGGCGCTGTCGGACAGCTTCAAACAAGCAGATACCGGTAGCTACTGACACATTGAGGCTAGAAACCTCCCCTGCCATCGGTAACTTGGCAAGGTTATCGCACGCTTCGCGCGTTAACCGCCGCATGCCCTTGCCTTCTGCTCCCATCACCAGGGCAGTAGGCCCCGTCATGTCAATATCAAATACGCTGGCCTCAGCCTCACCTGCCGTGCCGGTTATCCAGACACCGGCATCTTTTAGCTTGGCAAGCGTACGCGCCAAATTCGTCACTTGATAAACCGGCACCACCTCGGCGGCACCACAGGCAACTTTGCGCACGGTGGCATTGAGCGGTGCGGCCTTATCCTTCGCCACGATCACCCCGTGCGCACCGGCGGCATCCGCGCTGCGCAGGCAGGCACCGAAGTTATGCACATCCGTCACGCCATCCAAAATCAGCAACAGTGGCGGTGTATTCGAGGGCCAAGCACGCAGCTTAAGCCAGAGCGACTCTTCGCCCTCGGGAGTTAGCGGCGGACAAAACGCGACTACCCCTTGGTGGGCAGCCCCCTGGGTTAGCTGATCAAGCAAATCGCGGGGTTGCTCTTTCACACGAGCGCCATGCGACTGAGCGTGGGCGACCAACTCTTTCAAGCGGCTCCCCGCCCCCTGCTGCACCCACAACTCACGGGGTGCCTCACCTCTATCTAGCAGGCTTTGCAGTGCATGAACGCCATAAACCTGATCTAGCCCATCAGGGGTCTTGGGACCCCGCCGTGAAGACGCTGACTTCATGCTCAGCCCTTATTCGGTGATGGTTTGCGTGGGCCGTTCCGTGTGCGGCGTGGACCGCGACGCGTAGTGGGTTTCTCGCTACCGGATGGTTTATCACCAGAGGCTTTGGCACTACCTGTTTTCGCACCACCTGTTTTCGCACCAGCGCCCCCTTCCCCACCGCGGCTCTTACGCGGCTGGCGGCGTGGGCGGGGTTTTTCATCCCCCAGGCCGAAGTCAATCTTACGATCGTCCATATCGACCCGCGCCACTTGAACGGTAAGGCCATCGCCCAAGCGGTAAGTGGTGCCGGTACGCTCACCTTTCAGGCGGTGCTTCTCAGCTTCGTAGTGATAGTAATCCGAAGGCAGCGACGTCACATGCACCAAGCCTTCTACGTAGAACTCATCCAGACGAACAAAGAGGCCGAACTGAGTGACCGAAGCGATAGTACCTTCGAACATTTCGCCCAGCTTGTCGGACATGAACTCGCACTTCAGCCAGCTCTCGACATCACGGGTGGCTTCGTCGGCGCGACGCTCCGTCATCGAGCAGTGTTCACCCAGCTCGAGCATCTGCTCGAAGGTATATGGGCACCACTTGCTCGGCGGCTCAACCGGAGATCCCTCAACGCGCAGCACCGTATTGGTCTGGCGCGGACCGCGAATCACCGAACGAATAGCGCGGTGAACCAGCAGATCAGGATAGCGGCGGATCGGCGAGGTAAAGTGGGCGTAGGCCTGGTAGGCCAAGCCGAAGTGACCTTCGTTTTGCGGCGAATAGACCGCCTGATTCATTGAGCGCAGCATGACCGTCTGAATGATATCGAAGTCAGGGCGGTCGGCAATCGTTTCACGAAGTGCCTGGTAATCCTGCGGAGTGGGCATATCGCCGCCGCCGACTGCAAGGCCTAACTCGTTCAAGAACAGGCGGAGTTTATCAAGCCGCTCAGGTGTCGGCCGTTCGTGAATACGGTAAAGCGCCGGCAGGTCATGCTTATCCAGGAAGCGCGCGGTCGCCACATTGGCTGCCAACATGCACTCTTCAATTAACTTGTGCGCGTTGTTACGGCTACGCGGAACGATTTTCTCGATTTTACGCTCATCATTAAAGATGATCGCCGTTTCAGTGGTATCAAAATCAATCGCACCACGCTCAGCGCGCGCTTCGCGCAACAAGTAGTAAAGCTCTTCCAGATTCTTCAGCGGCTTTACTAGCTCGCTGTGCTCTGTCCGTAGCGCCTCGCCCTCTTCGCTCTTCTCATCAAGAATTGCCGCCACCTTGTTATAGGTAAGGCGAGCGTGAGAGTTCATGACGGCTTCGTAGAAGCGGTAGCGGCTAATCGCACCGGTTTGCGAAATATTCATCTCGCACACCAGCACCAGACGATCCACGTGGGGATTCAGCGAACAGAGCCCGTTGGACAATAGTTCCGGCAGCATGGGAACCACTTGACCAGGGAAGTAGACCGAGTTACCCCGCGTGCGGCCTTCATTATCCAACGGCGTGCCGGGACGCACATAGTGGGAAACGTCCGCGATCGCGACGAGCAGTTTCCAACTGCCGGATTTGGTTTTCCACGCGCACACCGCATCATCGAAGTCTTTGGCAGACTCATCGTCGATGGTAACCAGCGGTATATCACGCAGGTCAACGCGGTGCTGCTTGTCTTCTTCCAGCACTTCAGCTGAAATGCCAGAAATTTGGTCGAGCACTTCAGGCGGAAACTCTGCAGGAATATCGTAACTGCGAATCGCAATATCAATTTCCATGCCGGGATCCATACGCTCACCCAACACTTCAATCACCTCGCCTACCGGCTGTACACGGGTGGCTGGCTGCTGAACGATCTTGGCCGAGATCACCTGGCCATCTTTAGCGCCACCACAGGCGCTATGCGGAATAATCACTTCCTGAGTAATGCGCGGATTTTCCGGTATTAGAATGCCAAACTCAGGGGTATTGCTACGGTAAACACCAACGATGGTTTGGGTGTTACGTGCAATCACTTCGGCAATCGTCGCCTCATCACGGCCACGGCGATCACGACCGCTAACGCGTGCCAACACATGGTCGCCGTGAAAAACACGCCGCATTTGGCGCGGCGGCAATACCAAGTCCGGCTTTTTGCCATCATCCCGCAAGAGGAAGCCAAACCCATCGCGGTGCCCCAGCACTTTGCCTTTGATCAGATCGAGCTTGTCGATTAACGCATAGGCGCCCCGACGATCACGCAGCACTTGCCCATCGCGCTCCATCGCCGCCAAACGGCGACGGACAGCTTCGATCAGCTCTTCGTCTTCCAGACCCAGCAGGCGGCTCATATTTTCATGGGTAATCGGCTTGCCATACGTTTCTAAGGCAGCAAGCAAATACTCCCGGCTCGGCGCTGGGTTACCATATTTATGCGCCTCGCGCTCGGCGTGCGGATCATCACTTAACGTCCAATACTTCATACGAGCAACATCCTTGATGGCGTCATTTGCGAGAGGCATAAAAAAAGCGCATACGCAGTGCGTTGCGGGCGGGATATTTCAGTGTTTGAAAAGCTGAAATGAATAGGATTTTGTTTAGTCATAGGCGCAGTATAGCGCTGCACGTTCAATCACCCAACCGTCTTAGACGTTGTTTATACAATTAGCTTTATAAAAAGCGCATAAGGGGTCTTGCATTTAACCATCACCCCGGTATTATACGCGCCACTTGCCCAGATGGCGGAATTGGTAGACGCGCTAGCTTCAGGTGCTAGTGTCCGTATGGACGTGGAGGTTCAAGTCCTCTTCTGGGCACCAAACTGCTTTTATACTATCTTTTTGTATACGCAGTTCAGTGCTAAGCAAGTACAGGCAATAAGCCAGTCAACGTAAGTAGCAACAAGTTTGTGTTCGCCCAGGTGGCGGAATTGGTAGACGCGCTAGCTTCAGGTGCTAGTGTCTGTATGGACGTGGAGGTTCAAGTCCTCTCCTGGGCACCATATGAGCACAAACGATAGTAGATAATTTAAGCGTTAGATGATGCGCCCAGGTGGCGGAATTGGTAGACGCGCTAGCTTCAGGTGCTAGTGTCCGTATGGACGTGGAGGTTCAAGTCCTCTCCTGGGCACCATGAGTTACATGGGCCAGTCCGCATCATTATTAGTTTTTCTCTTTTAATCCTCTCCGTTTTACTCGCTTTTCTTAAAGCACCGCACCTTTCTCAAGTACCGTACCTTTCTAAAAGCACCTCCTCTTTACTGAAAACGCCCTGGGCGTCGTGCCACTTCTTCAAGTGCCCATCCTTGTATACGCAACTCTCCCTCCAGCACTGACTCTACTTCGGTCGTTAACTCTGGGAAGAAGTTAAGCCCCGTCCGCGCTTCTACGTCATCAATCGTTACCAAGTAATCATCCAGCGGCTCATTTCCGCGGACATCCTGCGGCATAATAAACGCCAGCGCTAACGGTGCTTCGTTGTGTGGCGCGACAATAATTTTATAAAATGCCGAGGGCACTTCGACCAGCCCTACCCGATTAAACACGTTATCCATAAAGCGTTCGGGGTATATGGGTCCTGTGATCACCTGCAAACGATCAAAGCGTGGCGCAAAGTGATCCATCACCGCCGCTTCTAAACGCTGCCACAGCTGACGATTCAACTGAGGTCGTTGCGGCGTCATATTGCTCATCAAGAAAGTATCGACTTGAGCGCTGCGTCCGTGCACGGCAGCAATCGCATAATTGGGCGCCAGATGGCCTCGGTCGTAACCACTGCCTGCGTAGCTATCCGTGCCTACCGGCCACAGTGTGCGCCAATCGGCTTGAAAATTTGGCCGGGAACCAATGCTTGAATCGTCTACCGCTTCTACCTGATAGCTTACCCAGAGCGGATTAACCCGCACATCAGACCAGCCAACTAAATAGCCATCGTTACGTAGTACTCGGTGAATCGTAGTGGGACGAAACTCCTCCCAGGTAGGCACTCCCATCCACGTATAAGCATCTTTATGCTGGCGCTCTTGGAATTCCCACAGCCCCGTACCAACGGCAACAAACAGTACGGCAATACCCAAGCGTCGACCCTGCCGACGCCAGCTCGAAAGCGATGTTCCCAACACTCTTACTCCCTGGTTAGCGCTGACGTGCGCCTATCGTTTTATTTCGCTTAAAGCTACTACCACCGTGGCGATAAAAGCGGTCCCAATTACCAGCCTAGTGAAAACATCGTTTCAAGATCGTGGCGAGAGTGCACCTGCATAGCATTCAGGGTTTCTGTATCGCTGATACCTTCTACGGCATTTAAGCGCTCCGTTACCAGCTCAGCCAAGCTTTCAAAATCGCGAGTACGGGCAATCGCCACCAAGTCGTAGCGGCCACAGGTAGAATAAACTTCACTAATGCCTTCTACATCAGCTAAGCGTTCGGCCACGGCTTTCACTTGGCCTTTATCGGTATTGATTAAAATGACTGCGTTTTGCATAGCGTGCCCCTCAAGAGAAAATAATGGCAACAAAATGTCGTCTTTAAGCTGCGCAGAGTATAGCAGCGACTAGGAAGCGAGCGCAGCACCCAGCAACAGCGTGACCAATTGTCGCTGTACATCTCAAGGCATTCGCACAAGCTTTGCACATCCGCTAGCATGTAAAAGAGAACTCCGACTTATAAGTTTATTCGGAGCACTAATAGAGGTGGATCACCACCCGACAACCGTGACCAAACGTCAGACCGTGACGATAAGGAGAAATCATGGCTAATAAGAGCCGTCGTGACTTCATGCGCAACAGCATGTTAGGGCTAGCTGCCCTTCCGCTGGGTGCAGGTATTCTTTCCAAGACTGCTTTCGCTCAAGAGCTGCCGCGTCTTGATCCTTCCTCAAGCAACGCTCAAGCGCTTAACTACGTCGAAGACGCCAGTGAAGCAAGCGATCACCCTGCTTATGAAGAGGGCGAGCGCTGCGATAACTGCATGTTCTTCAATGCAGAGACACAAGGTTGCCAGTTGTTTCCTGAGAACAGTGTTGAGCCTGCGGGCTGGTGTCAGTCTTGGACTGCACAAGCCTAAACAGCTGCCGTTTAACGCGGATACTGCTGTACTAATGACTACCCCGCGCTTTGCGCGGGGTAGTCGTTTTTTAAAGGCTACTTTAAAAAGCTGGCTTACGCATTAAGAAGCATGGTTGTCATCTTCAACCGGCCAGTGAAAACGTCGCGTCACTTGCCCCTCCTCCATTGAGACCAGATGTACGGGGAAACCCCATAGCTGCTGTAAATGGCGAATGACCGGATAAACGCTGCGCCCCAGCGGGCGGCGATTATCCTGCACGTGATGAAGCGTCAAAGAGCGGTCCCCACGAATCGCTGCCTCGACCACTTGAATATTGGGCTCGCGAACAGAGAGCGCATACTGCGTCGCGAGCGCTTCACGAACCTGACGATAGCCCTGTTCGTTATGTATCGCCGCTACTTCAAGGGCCTCTAACTGATCATCATCCACCACTAAAAACAGCTTATGGTCGCGCATCACCTTCGGCGACAGAAACTGCTGAATAAAAGACTCGTCCTTAAAGTTGCGCATCGCAAACTCCACCGTTTCCCGCCACGGTGTGCCCGCCACATCTGGAAACCACTCACGATCCTCGTCGGTAGGGTTTTCGCAGATGCGCTTGATATCCATAAAAATCGCGAAACCAAGCGCATAAGGGTTAATCCCACTAAAGTGAGGGCTATCAAAGGGTGGCTGATTAATTACAGCGGCGTGAGACTGCAAAAACTCCAGCATCAGCCCTTCATCGACATTGCCGTCGTCGTAGAGTCGATTCATTAACGTGTAGTGCCAGAAGCACGCCCAGCCCTCATTCATCACCTGCGTTTGCCGCTGGGGATAAAAATACTGCGCCAGCTTGCGCACAATTCGCACAATCTCACGCTGCCAAGGCGCCAGCAACGGGGCGTTTTTCTCAATAAAGTAGAGCAGATTTTCCTGCGGCTCTGAAGGGTAAAGCCCGCCGCTATGTAAGCCTAACGGGTCATCGCCATTGGCATTGTGCAAACTACCCGGCAGCGAAGACTCCCCAGTGGGTGGTTCGGGAATGGTTCGCCAGAGCATATTAACCTGGGTTTGTAGATAGGCTTCCCGCTCATCCTGGCGCTTCGCTTCCTCTTCTGCAGAAATCGGTGAGGGGCGTTTGTAGCGGTCAACACCGTAGTTTTGCAGCGCATGGCAAGCATCCAGCAGCTGCTCGACAGCCTGCACGCCGTGGCGCTCTTCGCACTGGGCGATATACTTACGTGCAAACACCAAGTAATCGACAATAGAAGAGGCATCCGTCCAAGTACGGAACAGGTAGTTACCTTTAAAAAAGGAGTTATGACCGTAGCAGGCGTGGGCCATCACCAACACCTGCATCATCAGCGTGTTCTCTTCCATTAAGTAGGCAATACAAGGGTCAGAGTTAATGACCAGCTCATAAGCCAGGCCCATCTGGCCACGCTTGTAAGCCCCTTCAACGGCTAGAAACTGCTTTCCGAATGACCAGTGGTGGTAGCCCACCGGCATGCCCACGCTGGCGTAGGCATCCATCATTTGCTCCGTGGTGATCACTTCTATCTGATTGGGATAAGTATCCAGACGATACTCATCAGCGAGCCTTGCCAGCTCCGCATCGAAGCGCTCCAGCAGGTTGAAGTTCCAATCGGAGCCGGTGGCAATCGGCTTGCGCTTGCGGGTCGCACTCATAGCCCACTCCTCTATTACACGGTCATACGGTCACTAGCCTCTATACACGGTCACTAAGACTGACTTAAGCGACGCTTGAACAGTTCGCGAAAGACCGGATAAATATCGCCCGCCTCTATAATTTGCCGCATGGCAAAGCGTTCGGGAAATTCTTTGACCACACTTGCATACTCATGCCACAGCGATTGATGGTCGTGAGGCGTAATCTCAACGTAAGCGTAGTATTGCAACTGTGGCATTAGCTGTTTGATCAGCAAGTCGCGGCAAATATTCGAGTCGTCATCCCAATTATCGCCATCGGAGGCTTGGGCCACATATAAATTCCACTGCCCCACTGGATAACGCTTTTCAATGATCTTATTGACCAGATTCAGCGCACTAGAAACAATCGTACCGCCGGTTTCGCGTGAGTAAAAAAACTCCTCCTCGCTAACTTCCCGAGCAGCGGTGTGGTGACGCACAAACACCAGTTCGACTTTTTCGTAGTGTTTCTCCAAAAACAGGTACAACAGTAAGAAAAAGCGCTTAGCGATATCTTTATGGTTCTGGGTCATCGACCCCGAAACGTCCATGACACAAAACATGACCGCTTGATTAGAAGGCTGCGGCTGGGCGCTTAACTGGTGGTAGCGCAGGTCATAGGTATCAATGAACGGCACGCCAGCAATACGTTTTTCCAGGCGTTCGATTTCAGTTTTCAGCTCGGCAATACGGGCCGGATTACGCAATACCGGGTCTTTACGCTCTTCGGCTTCCAGGGCCTCATGAGCTTCCTTAAGCGCCCGTTTAATCGGCGCGCGCATGGCAATGCGCCGAGCGTAGGCTTCGCGCATCGAACGGGTAATGCTGATCCGGGAAGGCACGCCATCTTTAGACAATCCCGCCCGCACCATTTTGACCTCTTCCAGCGACTTCAATGGTTTGCGCTGCAAGTGGGGTAACTCAAGCCCGTCAAACACAAATTCCAGAAACTCCTCGCGGCTGAGGGTGAAGGCGAACTCATCCACCCCTTCCCCCTGATTAGAGGCGCCGCCTTCTCCCGCACCACTGCCACCGCCCTGCCCGCTAGGCCGTCGTATTTTGTCGCCCGCTACAAACTCCTTGTTGCCTGGCGAGACGATATTGCGTGCCCCGCCCGGACCATGCTGAAACACTGGCTCAGAGATATCCTTCGCCGGAATAGATATTTTTTCACCGCGCTCCATATCAGTAATGGAGCGGCGATTAACGGCCTCTTCAACCGAACGCTTGATATGCTTGCGATAGCGCTCTAAAAAGCGCTGACGGTTCACCGCGCTTTTATGTTTAGCGTTAGGCCTTCGATCAATAAAGTAGGTCATACGACCTCCTTAGACGCTTTTCTTAAGCACTGTTTTAACAACAGCCCTTAACTATCTGTCCCTTACTGGGACTTACGCACGCGCAGGTACCACTCGGACAGTAATCGAACCTGTTTTTCGGTGTAGCCGCGCTCAACCATCCGCGCCACAAAGTCTTCATGCTTCTTCTGGTCTGACCGGGAGGCCTTGGCATTGAACGAAATCACCGGCAGTAGCTCTTCGGTGTTGGCGAACATTTTGTGTTCGATAACGCCTTTTAGCTTTTCATACGACTGCCAGCTCGGATTCATGCCGTTATTTTGCGCCCGTGCCCGCAGCACAAAATTGACCACCTCATGGCGGAAGTCTTTCGGGTTGGAGATTCCTGCCGGTTTCTCGATTTTCTCCAGCTCTTCGTTCAGCGATTGGCGATTCAACAGCTCGCCGGTTTCATGATCACGGTATTCCTGATCCTGTATCCAGAAATCAGCGTAGGTTACGTAGCGGTCGAAAATGTTTTGACCATATTCGCTGTAGGATTCGAGGTAAGCGGTTTGAATCTCCTTACCAATAAAGTCCACGTAGCGGGGCGCCATATACTCTTTGATGAAACCCAAGTAGCGTTCAAAGACTTCTGAGGGCAGCTGTTCACGCTCCAGTGCCTGCTCCAGCACATAAAGTAGATGCACCGGGTTGGCAGCCACTTCGGTGCTATCAAAGTTGAATACCTTAGAAAGAATCTTGAAGGCGAAACGAGTGGAGAGCCCTTGCATGCCTTCGTCAACGCCAGCCGCGTCGCGATACTCCTGAATCGACTTGGCACGCGGATCGGTGTCTTTCAGGTTTTCACCGTCGTACACGCGCATCTTGGAATAGATATTGGAGTTTTCAGGTGCCTTGAGCCGTGACAACACCGAAAACTGCGCCAGCATGCGCAGCGTATCCGGCGCGCAGGGCGCGGCATTTAGTGAAGAATCCTCTAGTAGTTTTTGATAGATTTTGATCTCTTCGGTGACTCGCAGGCAATAAGGCACTTTGACGATATAGACCCGGTCAAGAAATGCCTCGTTGTTACGATTGTTGCGGAACGCCTGCCATTCAGACTCGTTAGAGTGCGCCAGGATCACCCCATCAAAGGGTATTGCTCCCATGCCTTCGGTGGGATTGTAGTTGCCCTCCTGCGTTGCGGTGAGCAGTGGATGCAGCACCTTGATCGGCGCTTTGAACATCTCCACAAACTCCATCAACCCCTGGTTGGCACGGCATAAGCCACCAGAGAAGCTGTAGGCATCTGGGTCGTCCTGGGAGTAAAGCTCCAACTGGCGGATATCGACCTTACCCACCAGCGAGGAGATATCCTGGTTATTCTCATCGCCCGGCTCGGTTTTCGAAATGGCAATTTGATTCAACCGTGAGGGGTACAAACGCACCACCCTAAACTGGGAAATATCACCGCCATACTCTTTGAGCCGCTTCGCCGCCCAGGGCGACATCACGCTGCGCAGATAACGCTGAGGAATACCGTACTCTTTCTCTAACAGCTCGCCATCCTCCTCGGGAGAGAATAAACCAAGTGGCGACTCGTAAACTGGCGAGCCCTTAATGGCATAGAACGGGATGCGTTCCATCAGTAACTTCAAGCGCTCTGCCAGTGATGACTTACCGCCACCCACTGGCCCCAGCAGGTAGAGGATCTGCTTGCGCTCTTCAAGCCCTTGGGCAGCATGGCGGAAATAGGCAACGATTTGCTCGATAGCCTCCTCCATACCGTGGAACTCTGCAAAGGCAGGGTAGCGGCGAATCACTTTGTTGGAAAAAATGCGTGACAGACGCGGGTCTTTCGCCGTGTCGATCACTTCAGGCTCGCCTATGGCTTCCAGCATGCGCTCGGCGGCGCTGGCATAAACCTTCGAGTCACGGCGACAAAGCGCCAAGTACTCCTCAAGGCTCATGTCTTCTTGCTGAACGCGGGCAAATCGGTCTTGAACGTGATCAAAGATACTCATGGAACTCTCCTGTGGCCTAACCCCAGGCAGTCACCGCCAAGCCAAGTGTTTCGCAACGGTGTGCCAAACGAGGTGTCGCTTTTTTTAGCGTAGTCAGCATTAGCAAAAAGTGATGACTAAAACCTTCAACGCAGCGGCGATACAGTTAAGAGAATTATTCAGGGGATTAGTTGCGTTAAATAAAGCAACGGGCGACGAAAGGGAGTGCACTAGAGCAGTTACGCCGCTGCCAGGGCAACGGCGTAACTAGATGGCAGGTACTAAACAGCGGCAAAAGAGGTGCTGTTTTCGCGCTTAACGCTCAAGCACGGCACGAATATCCGCTAATAACTCATCAAGTAATTCAACGGTGGTGTTCCAGGCACATACAAATCGGGCACCGCCAGCGCCAATAAAGGTATAGAAGGTCCAGCCTTTGGCTTTCAACGCTTCAATTGCCGGGAGTGGCAATTCAACGAAAACGCTGTTGGCCTGGGTAGGGAACATAAGAGAGACACCCGGCAACGCCTGCAGGCCTTCTGAGAGGTAGCTCGCCATGGCATTGGCGTGTTGGGCATTGGTTAACCAGGCGCCGCTTTCTAACAACCCTAACCACGGCGCTGAGATAAAGCGCATTTTCGATGCCAGCTGGCCTGCCTGCTTGCAGCGGTAGGAGAAATCTTCGGCTAACTCACGGTTAAAAAACAGGATCGCTTCGCCAAACGCTAGACCGTTCTTGGTACCTGAAAAACACAGCGCATCCACGCCCACCTGCCAGGTCAGTTCGGCAGGGGTGGCATTTAGACTTGCACAGGCGTTGGCAAAGCGGGCACCGTCCATATGCAACCGCAGGTCATGTTTATCAGCAATGGCGCGAATCGCCATCAGCTCTTCGCGGGAATAAAGCGTGCCCACTTCGGTCGCTTGGGTCAGCGAGACCACTTTGGGTTTGGGGTAGTGAATATCGCTGCGCTTGGTGACCAGCGCCTCGATACCTTCCGGGGTAAGCTTGCCATTGGCGCCGGGTGAGGTCAGCAGTTTTGCGCCGTTGGAGAAGAACTCCGGGCCACCACACTCGTCGGTTTCGATATGCGCCAGCTCATGACAAATAACGCTGTGGTAGCTACGTCCCATCGCTGAAAGGGCCAGTGAGTTAGCAGCGGTGCCGTTGAAAACGAAGAAGACGTCACAGTCATAGTCAAACATTTCGCGGAAGCGATCTGCGGCACGGGCCGTCCAGGTATCGTTACCGTAAGCCAAATCATCGCTGCGGTTGGCTTCTAATAGATATTCCATCGCCTCCGGGCAAATACCGGAGGTGTTATCACTGGCTAAAAAACGCGGGCTACACTCCGAGGTCATGACAGTTGTCCTTATATCTGGCGATCTTACGGCACAGGCTGGGTGCCACCAGTGCCTTTAATGCCTAGCTATGCTTAATAGCCAGGCCAAGAAATCCCTTAATAACAGGACATTCAGTCTATCGCCATTAATGGGTAAACGTCACCCGCTCTACTAGCTTGTCTAGAACTATATCAAATACATCGGTGTCGAGAGCATGCTTCCGAGACGGCGCTGTAAACCCATCCATGGGCGCTACTTTCGCCATCTGACCGCCATGGATGGCGGAAATGCCGTCATTGTCAGGAACATTTTCCGGCCATGGCGAAAGACCCTCTCTTCAACCTGCCCTCACACCTAGTGAAAGTTTTGACCCGATTACAGGATAGCGGCCAGACGTGTGCCCTGCTCAATCGCCCGTTTGGCATCCAGTTCGCTGGCTTCATCGGCACCGCCAATAATGTGCACCGCTACTTTTGCCTGCTCCAGCGGCGCCAGTAACTCCCGCACCGACTCTTGCCCGGCGCACACCACCACGCTGTCTACCGCCAACACTTGGTCAACGCCCTCGAGGCGAATATGCAGCCCTTGGTCGTCGATTTTCAGGTACTCGCAGCCCGTTAGCGTGGTGACCCCACGGGCTTTAAGCGAGGCGCGGTGCACCCAGCCCGTGGTTTTACCCAGGTTTTTACCCGGTTTGGAGCTTTTACGCTGCAGCATCACGATCTCGCGGGGAACGTCTGGCGGTGTCGGTGTTTTTAAACCGCCGCGTTCGCCCACTGCTAAATCAACGCCCCATTCGTCGCACCAGTCAGCAATATCCAACGCGGGGTGTCCTTGGTGTGCCAGCAGCTCAGAGACATCAAACCCAATTCCCCCCGCGCCGATCACGGCTACTTTACGCCCGACCCTCTCGGGCGACTCAATCGCCTCGGCGTAGCTCAGTACCTTTGAATGGTCGTGGCCCGGCAGGCTTAGTTCGCGGGGTCGAACGCCGGTGGATAGCACCACTTCATCAAAATCGGCAAGCGTTTCTGCGGTTGCCGTGGTGTTCAAGCGCACCTCTACCGAATACTTCTCTAGCATTACGCGGTAGTAGCGCAAGGTTTCGTTGAACTCCTCCTTACCGGGGATTCTCCGCGCGTAGTTAAACTGCCCGCCGAGTTCACTGCGCTGTTCAAACAGCACCACGTTATGCCCCCGGCTAGCGGCCGTCACAGCCGTTGCCAGCCCCGCCGGACCGCCGCCAACCACCGCGACTCTTTTACTCGTTTGCGCAGGCTCTATTACCAGCTCAGTTTCATGACAGGCGCGAGGATTAACCAAACAGGAGGTCAGCTTGCCGGCAAAGGTGTGATCCAGGCAGGCTTGGTTACAGGCGATGCAGGTATTGATCTCGTCTGCTAAACCTTCCTGGGCTTTACGCACCCAGGCGGGATCAGCCAGAAAAGGCCGCGCCATGGAAACCATGTCGGCGTGGCCCTCTGCCAGCACCCGCTCGGCGACCTCGGGCATGTTGATGCGGTTAGTGGTGATCAATGGAATCGAGAGCGCCGACTTGATGCGCTTAGTCACCTCGGTAAAGGCCGCTCGTGGCACGCTGGTCACAATCGTGGGCACCCGCGCTTCGTGCCAACCGATGCCGGTATTAATGACATTAGCACCAGCAGCTTCAATCGCTTGCCCAAGGGTAACCACCTCTTCCCAGGTACTGCCCTCTTCGACCAGATCAATCATCGAGAGGCGGAAAATAATCACGAAACGTTCACCTACCGCCTCGCGTACACGACGCACAATCTCCACGGCAAAGCGCATGCGGTTTTCAAACGCCCCACCCCACTCGTCCTCGCGCTGATTGGTGCGTCGGCAAATAAACTGATTAATCAGATAGCCTTCAGACCCCATCACCTCCACGCCGTCATAGCCTGCCTGCTGGGCCAGACTCGCGCAGCGCACGTAGTCGGCAATTTGCTGCTCCACCTCGTCGCTACTTAGCGCCCGTGGCATAAACGGATTGATCGGGGCCTGTATCGCCGAAGGTGCTACGAGATCCGGTGAGTAGGCGTAGCGTCCGGCGTGCAGAATCTGCATACACAGGTGGCCGCCTTCAGCGTGCACCGCATCAACCACTTGGCGGTGCTCCGGCAGTTGCGCTTCGTCAACAAGCGCATTGGCCCCCTGAAAAACCGCGCCTTCTGCATTGGGGGCGATACCGCCAGTGACAATCAGGCTAACCCCCTCCCGCGCCCGCTCGGCATAGAAAGCGGCTAGCCGTTCAAAGCCATTCGGCGCCTCTTCCAAATTGGTGTGCATCGAGCCCATTAAGACGCGGTTAGGCAGCGTCAAATGACCAATCGTTAGCGGTCGGAAAAGATGCGGATAGGCGGGCGTCTGGGTCATCACGGGTCTCCTGAATCTTATTAGTAGCGTTGCAAGGCAAATTCAAACAAGCGTATGACATCCTGAGCATCACGTATAGCCCTTAGATCTAGTCCTTCAATCTAGCCCCTCGATCTTTTGCCAACCGCTTGCCCAGCGCGCGAATCCGCGTCACATTACCCGGCTAACGATAAGGAACAGTTGCTATGCCCTTGATTTACTTTTTGCCGCCGCTCGCCACTGTATTGATATGGTCGGGCAATATGACCATTAATCAGCTTAGCGTAGGCGCCATTGCGCCCAGTAGTATCGCCTTTTTACGCTGGTTATTAGCACTCGCGGTGATGACACCTTTTGTGCTGCCTGCGGTGTTGCGTCACCGTGACGAGATTCGTCGCCAATGGCCGAAGCTTGCGCTACTCGGGTTACTCGGCATGGGCCTATGGCAGGGGCTTGCCTATGTGGCGGCAGAAACCACCACCGCCACCAATATGGGCATTCTTGCCGCCATGGTGCCGTTGCTAACGGTGCTACTTAGCGCGCTTATTCTCCGCGAACCACCGACCTTAGGCGGTGTTTTGGGCGGGGTGCTGGCGTTTGTGGGCGTCACCGTATTGCTAGGGCGTGGCAATCCGCTTTCGCTACTGCAACTCCAGGTCGCCCTGGGCGATGCGCTGATGGTGGTCGCAGCAACCTGCTACGCGCTATATGGCGTGATGCTCAAGCGCTGGTCAATGAACTTACCGCCTTGGGTGATGCTCTATGCTCAAGTTTGCTTTGCCGTCCTGTTCTTGTTGCCGCCCTATTTAATGGGGCCAATGACGCCGATTGATGGGCAGAATATCGGGCTGATTCTCTATGCAGGCATTCCCGCCTCAGTCATCACCACGTTTCTATGGATGCGGGCGGTGCGTCAAATCGGTGCCAATCAATCGAGTATTTTTATCAACCTGATGCCGCTATTTAGCGCAGTCATTGCCATGATCTTTTTAGGCGAGCGAGTGGCTGGTTTCCACTTTGCAGGTGGGCTACTCATCCTTGCCGGGGTGATCATGGCGCAAACACTAACACGGCCGTTAACCCGCGAGTTAACACCAGATAAGCCGAGCAACGCCCAATAATGCTAGAATGGGCGTTTACTTCTGACGTTGGGAAGCCCTGATATGTCCCTGGAAGAACTGCATCTTAATCTGCGCAACCTAATGAGCGATGACTACGATCAGCTCAAGGCATTGATGGACGCTGTCTATCACGATATCGGTGGAGCTTGGCCGAAGCGCACGATCGACAAATTAATTCAGGAATTCCCTGATGGTCAAATCGCCATTGAGGACGATGGACTGTTAGTGGGCGTGGCGCTCACCGTGCAGGTGGATTACGACGAATTTTCCAACCCGCATAAGTACGATGACCTGATCGGCCACCGCGAGATCATCCTCAATGATGAGGATGGCGACGCCATGTACGGCTTGGATGTGCTGATTCACCCGGACTACCGTGGTTATCGCTTGGGCCGCCGCCTTTACGAAGCGCGTAAAGAGTTGTGCCGCTCGATGAACCTGCGCGCAATACTGGCCGGTGGGCGTATTCCCGAGTATCACCAGCACGCTGATGAACTCACGCCCGCTCAGTACATTGATAAAGTCTCGCGCAAAGAGATTTACGATCCGATTCTCTCTTTCCAGCAGGCTAATGACTTCCAGGTCAAGCGCCTGCTGCGTAAGTACCTGCCGGAAGATGAGCAGTCGCGGGGTTACGCCACTCTGCTAGAGTGGAACAATATTTTGTTTGAGCCTGCTGCCAGCGTGCTCGACAACAAGCCTACCCAAGTACGTGTAGGTGCTGTGCAGTGGCAAATGCGTGAGTTCTCCTCGGTGGAAGCCGCGCTTCAGCAGATTGAGTACTTTGTTGATGCGCTGTCTGACTACCAGAGCGATTTTGCGGTATTCCCAGAACTGTTTTATGCGCCCTTGATGGGCCTTCAAGACCGCGCCGCCCAGCAGGATCAAATGGGCGCCATTCGCTTTTTGGCGGGTTTCACCGAGCGCTTTAAAGCGGAACTCTCGCGCATGGCGGTCTCCTACAACATCAACATTGTGGGTGGTTCGATGATTGAGGTCGGTGAGGATGACCGCCTCTACAACATCGCGTACCTATTCCACCGCGACGGCAGCGTTGAGCGCCAGGCCAAGTTGCACATAACACCTCAAGAGCGCCGCGATTGGGTCATTGAGGGTGGTGATGAGCTGCAGGTGTTCGATACCGACGCTGGGCGCGTGGGCATCCTGATCTGCTACGACGTGGAATTCCCAGAGCTTGGTCGCCTGCTGGCCGACCAGGACATGGACATCCTGTTCGTACCCTTCTGGACCGATACCAAAAACGGCTATCTGCGCGTGCGCCACTGCGCCCAGGCGCGGGCAATTGAAAACGAGTGCTACGTAGTGCTGTGCGGCAGCGTCGGCAACTTGCCCTCGATTGAAAACCTGGATATCCAGTACGCGCAATCCGCGGTGTTCTCACCTTCTGATTTCGCCTTCCCCCACGATGCGGTGCTGGCGGAAACCACGCCGAATACCGAGATGATCTTTTTCTCGGACTTGGACTTGACCCGTTTGACGGTAGTGCGTGCCGAAGGCTCAGTGACCAACTTGAAAGACCGCCGCAAGGATCTGTTTGATCTACGCTGGCGCGACTGGTCGTGGAAATCGGGTGCTAACCTGGAAGAGTGAAGGGAATCATGAATACAACAACGCCGCCCAATGGGCGGCGTTGTTGTTTCTAAATGCGTGTTGTACTAGAGGAGTTATATAGCTCAATCAGGCCAGACAAGATGCGCGGGTACGCGGCCTTTGGCATCGAACAGCACCCCCTCATCGCGTAACTTGCGGTGCTGGCGCTCGGCGCCACCATGGTCGGCAAGCTTTAAGGATGCTGCAATCACGCGATGCCAGGGCAACTGATGGCCATCCGGTAGGTGGCGCATAGCCGACCCCACCATGCGCGGCGTAGCGCCTTCGGTCATGGCTGCAATGCGGCCATAGGTGGTCACTCGGCCCGGCGGAATTTGATCGACAATGGTGTAGATCTGCTCGAGTAATTCCGGCCGGGGCATGTGGAATTCCTTCTAACGCAAGAGGAGGCTTAAAGCCCCTCAACCAATTGGTCAATCGCCTGAAAAGCTTCTTTGAGCGCAGCGTCGCGATGCTGCTCACCCATGTTCAAACCTTCAGCATAGACCACCTGGGTATCTTTAATCCCCATCAAGCCGAGCATGGCTTTGAGGTGCGGCGTTTGGCTATCCATTTCGGTCCCTGCGTACTGGCCGCCACGGGCTGCCAGAATAATCGCCCGCTTGCCTTCTACCAAACCTTGAGGGCCGTTTTCGGTATAACGGAATGTTTCTCCAGCCCGCAGCACACGGTCAAACCATGCTTTCAACTGCGAAGGAATACCCAGGTTATACATCGGCACCGCAATCACCAGCACATCATTAGCACGCAACTCTGCCAGCAGCGTTTCCGAATGAGCAGCCAACTCGTGTTGCTCGGCGCTGCGTTCTGCAGCCGCCACTTGCCAGGCGCCCAGCTCGCTGATATCCAGGTGAGGCAGTGTATTTTTCACCACATCACGTTGGGTGACATCGATACCATCGCGAGCGTTAGCTTGCTCGATAAAACGATTAGCCAGCGCATTGGATTGGCCGTTTTCCGCCAGGATAGAAGAGGTGATTACCAGGGCACGCGTCGTCATTGTAAGCTCCAAAGATCATTAGGTTAATGAGTTGGAAGCTATTCTACGACGCTTTCCGATAAGCAAAAGCGCAACGTTTTCCGACTTGTATTCGATTAAATCGAATTATGCGAGTGTGCTCTGTTTTATTCACATACTTTTCACGCATTCACCGGTTAAGCCAGCGGGCAGTCGCGCCGATATGCTCTTCATCCCATCGAGTTGCACAGCCACTGCCAGACCAACCCTGCTTCATCGCTAACGTGGCGGCGGCTTGGCCGTACCAGCCAAAAGCGCTCGTCGCTAGGCACACTAATATCAAAAGGCGCCACTAAATCGCCACGTTGCTCCATTAAACGCCGGTGAGTAAGCGCAATGCCGCCACCTTGGCTGGCAAGTGCCAACGTCATGACTTGGTTATCGCAGGTGAGCGACCAACACTGCGCCTCTACATGGGCAGCACCCGCTTCCTGTAACCAGCCCGGCCACCCCACCCCAAAACCCACGGCGTGCAGCAGCGTATGTCCGGCCAGGTCACTCGGCGCAGAAAGTGTCTCTGCCAAGGCCAGGGAGCACACCGGCAGCAGATGCTCTTCCCCTAGCGGCTGCATTTCAACGCCGGTCCACTCCCCTTTGCCATAGCGAATCTCGATATCAGCCCCTTCAGGACCAAAGTCATCAGGCCAGATAGCGCTGACCAAACGAATCGCCACCTGCGGGTGAGCGCGGTGGAAGGCAATCAGACGCGGCGCCAGCCACGACTGCTGAATGGCAGGCGTGGCACGCAGTGTGACCGGTTGCTCGGTTGTGCTACCAAAAACTTCCAAGGTTCCTTCGCTGATTCGGACAAAGGCGTCATGAATACTCGGCAGCCACGCTTGCCCCGCTGGGGTTAACGTTAAACTGCGGGCATGGCGCACAAACAGCTTCTGCCCGACACGGTCTTCCAGCAACCGAACGCGCTGACTGATCGCCGCCTGGGTTACTCCAAGCTCATTGCCTGCAGCGGTAAAGCTTAATGTACGCGCTGCGGATTCAAAGGCTTGCAGCCATAGCAATGGCGGTAACTGACTCATGAAAAAGAGACCTATAAATAAAATGATGTCTTAGGGGTCAGATTAATCGTTTGTCACTGGCGCTGCTACTCCTCATCCTGGTTAACACTTAAGCACACCCCTAACGCACAGCCATCTGGCTCTGCCGCAAAGGGAGCGATTCGGAGTCATCATGAATAGCGCAGTACAAACGGCAACGATACCAACGACAAACAACCCTCAAGCCCCAGACATGGGCGAATTAACCCCTTATCAAACCGGCCCCGCCCTCACACAGGCCATGCTCACCCAACAAGGTATTGCCCTTGAGTGGCAAGATGGCCAGCAAACCACCCTGCCCCTACTCTGGCTGCGCGATCACTGTGCCTGCCCAGCCTGTCGTCATCCGCAAACCCGTGAACGGCTCTACCTGCCGCTTGAAGCGATTTCCGAGCCGCCAACCGTGGCGCTACTGGATGGCCATCTGCATTTGAACTGGCAGGACGGCCACGTTAGTACGTTTCACAGCGGCTGGCTTTATCAGCGTCGCCCAGAAGCGACCCTTGCCTCAGCCGTCCCCAACGCCAAACCGTGGGTAAATAACTTCGCGCCCGAGCGCATCAACCATAGCGACTTCCTCACGCCCCAAGGCGAAAAAGCCTGGTTAACCGCTATGCTGCGCGATGGCTTGGCGCTGATCACCGACGGCCCTTTGGTAGAAGAAGAAGTAAGCCGGCTGGCTGAGCGTATTGGCCCACTGCGCGCCACCAATTTTGGTGCCCGTTTTGATGTGCGCTCTAAGCCCAACCCCAATAATGCGGCGTATACCGCGGTAGGATTGCCGCTGCATGTTGATTTGCCCAACTGGCAACAACCGCCCGATATTCAGTTGCTCTACTGCCTGCAAAACGAAGCCAGCGGTGGTGAATCGCTGTTTGCTGATGGTGCCCGCGTGGTAGAAGCGCTACGCCAGCAAGATCCAAAAGCGCTCGCCATACTCAGCGAAACGCCCATCGACTTTCGCTTCCAGGATGAAAGCCACGATATTTCCATGCGCGCGCCGGTGGTCACACTGGACAGTGCAGGTAACCTGGTCGAGATGCGCTTGAACAACTGGATTCGCGACGCGCTTCATTTACCGGTTGAGCAGATGGATGCTTGGTATAGCGCCTATGCTCTATTGTGGAAGTTATTTCACAGCGAAGCGCACCAGCTGGAGTTCACCCTCCACCCTGGGCAGATGATTGCATTTGATAACCGTCGCGTACTGCACGGACGGCGCGAATTCGACCCCAATAGTGGCGCTCGCCATTTACAAGGCACCTATCTAGACCGCGACATGCTGGCCTCACGCCTTCGCGTGCTAGCCCGCAACGTTTAGCGGCTTTCGAGTTTAAGCACCTATCTAGCAACAGCGTTTATCTGACAAGAACACTTATCTGACAAGAACCCCTAGCAAGGAGATCGTATGACACATTTTAAACCTCTCGCCTCGGGCATTGCCCTTGCCACCACTGCACTATTGGCCACGACCGTACAAGCCGATGATCAAACCCTCGATTTCGGCGTACCCTCTTGGCCCGGTATTACGGTTAAAACTGCTATTGCTGAGCAGCTATTGAATCCGCTCGGCTACGAGACCAGCGTCCAGGAAATCGGCCTGCAGGTGATTTATCAGGGCATTGAAAGCGGCGATATAGACGTCTTTCTGGGTGCTTGGCTGCCTGCCCAACGCGAGATGTTCAATCCCCGCAAAGAATCGGGCGTACTCATTGATGTGGCGAACAATGTCGATGGCGCACAAATGACTCTGGCGGTTCCCGAATACCTCTTTGATGACGGCCTGCAAAGCTTTGCCGACCTTGATGACTACCGCGACCAGTTGGATGGCGAGATTCATGGTTTTGGTGCCGGTTCAGCGGCCAGCGAGATTCTTAACAACGCCATTGATAACGACACCTGGGGACTCGGCGATTGGCAATTGGTCGACACCAGCGAAGTCGCCATGCTTTCCGCCGCACGCAATGCGATTTCCCGGGAAGAGCCGATTGTCTGGGTAGGCTGGACGCCTCACTGGATGAACCTTGAACTGCCGATGCGCTACCTGGAAGATCCAGAAGATCTGTTCGGCGAGAACAATGGTGAAAGCGAGGTATTGACGCTTCTTCGCAGTGACTATGCTGACGCTAATCCCAACGTCGTGGCGTTCTTTGAGCAATTCACCTTCTCCGCCGAAGAGCAAAGCTGGATGATTCAGGCATTTGGTCAGGAAGAGCGCGATCTTGCTGAGGTCGCCGAGCAATGGATCAATGAGCACCCCGAGCGCATTGAAGCCATGCTGGCTGACGTGACCACCACCGACGGTGAGCCCGCTTGGCCGGTGATTGAAGCAGAACTCAACAACTAATCGTTCGCCTAAAAAGCGCCTTCATCCCATCGCACGGCTAGCGTATGCTAGCGCTTTTTTAGTCGATGGGAGTGGGCATGTCGCGAACATTGAGCAAGGGCGTTGGCCTGGTGGTAGCCGTCGTGCTGTTAGGCGCTATGTGGCATTTGCTACAGCGCTATGACCTACTAACCCAGGCGCGCCTGAGTGAGCTGATCGACACCATCCGCCAATGGCGTAACGCGCCCTGGATGTTTGCGGCGGTGATGTCCGTTTACGCTGGCGCGCTGCTGGTGATGTTTCCGCTTAGCCTACTGGTGGTGGTGACAGGCTTACTGTTTGGCCCAGTATGGGGGCTGGCGTACGCCACGCTCGGTACATTGACCTCATCGGTGGTGTCTTATTGGGTGGGGCACTGGCTAGGTCGAGAGGCGCTGATGCACTATGGCGGCCGTCATTTGCGTGGCCTTTCGGGCTATTTGTCCAAACGTGGCATTCGCACCATGACGGTCATTAACCTGTTGCCTCTCGCCCCGTTCACGCTGACGAATATGCTAGCGGGCGCTTTTCACCTTAAGTTCCGCGATTATATGATCGGCTCCACCCTCGGTATTGTGCCGGGACTCGCAGCGGTGATTCTTTTGGGTAGCCAGTTAGGCGCCCTGTTCACTGCGGCCTCCACAAAAGAACTCGTGTTGGCAGGCGCAGGGCTTGCCGCTGGCGTTGGCCTGCTTGTCGGGCTTAAGTACTATACCAGTCAGCGTCACGATGCCAACCGGCGCCAAGCAGCCAAAAAACGACCTCAGCGTGAAGGGGAGTGATATTTCGCAAGCACTTCGGCGTAAAAGGTGGCTACCGCGGTGGCAAAGTTGGCAATATCAAACTCTTCAGCAAAGTGGCTGGCCTGTTTACCCAACTGCTGGCGAAGCTCTGCGTTATCTTTTAGCTCGATGACTTTTTGTCCCCACGCCTGACGATTTTGCGGCGTCTTGAAGCCGTTTACCCCCTGGCGCACCACATCATCAATACCGCTTGAGCGCACCGCCACCACGGGCAAGCCCGCCGACATCGCCTCAAGAATCACCATCCCCTGGGTTTCCGATGTAGAAGCGAACACAAATATATCGCCTAGGTGATAATAAAGCGCCATTTGATCAGGCGGCACCGCGCCCACTAACGTTACCCGTGCAGCCAGTTCTAAGGTATCGATTTGGTGTTGAATGGCCTCACGATCTGGCCCATCACCGATGAGCAGCAGATGAAAATCCTCGTGTCCCTGATTCTGCAGCTCGGCGAGCGCTTCCAACATAAAGCCAATATTTTTCTCTTTGCTAATCCGCGAGACGCTAATTAATATTTTGCGCGCGGGATCGATAGCCAGCCGCTCACGCAGCGCTTCCAACTCCCCCACCTCGACATGCGCGAAACGCTCCACATCAATTCCCGTTGGTTGCACCAGCGAGGGCGTTTTAACCCCAATCATGCGGAGGTACTCCTCTGCGGAGTAAGTAGGCACGATCACCCCTTGGCAGCGGTTAGAAAAGTGCTTAATCAGGTAATGCGAGATCAAATTCCGAAAAAGCGCACCGGGTAACGGTACAAAGTGGGCATAGTGTTCCAGGCGGGTGTGATAGGTGTAGACCACCGGCACCTTAAGCCGACGCCCCATAAATAGCCCCATGGAACCAAGCCAGAAAGGATGGTGAACATGAATCAAATCGGGCTTAAAGGCACGCAGGCAGCGGCGAAAGCGCACACTGAACGGGTTGGTTAAGCGAAACTCCCTCTTCTCACCAAACGCCATCAAGGTCGGGATACGTTTGATCGCTTTATCGTCCTGCCATGCGTCACGATAACGGGGCACTAGCAGTTGAATTGAGTGCCCTAAATCGCGTAAACCATTGCGCAAGCGGTCCACCGACACCGATACGCCTGACACAAACGGAAAGTAATTATTGGATACCATCGCCACTCGAAGTGACTTACCCAGGAAAGGCGTTGGATCAATATCAAAATCGGGATAATAATGGCGGTCTTCAAAAATCAGCCGATATAAACGCAGCGCTAACAGCGTCAGCAAGCCAACAATCAGTAAAAAGCGGGTATAGCTGACGTAAAAGAAGGCGTAAACCGTTGATCCAACGCTACTCACTACCCGCCACCAACCGGGGCTATCCACATTTAAACGCACCGGTGCAATGGCGACATTCTCACCTTCTACGTCGACGATGACGTAGTGATGAAAGCTGCTGTCGGCATCAATCAGAATACCGCCCGCACCGCCCGTGGTGACGTAATCCACCCCATTAATCGTCTGCTCTGAAAAGAGCGTTAGGTTAGCGGAGAACACCGTATCAACATCATACTCCTCCGCCAGCGCCATAATACCCTCGGCCAGCCGAGGGTCATTGAGATAGTTGTCGGCTTCAAACAGCGGCGCGTCGCTCACGACGTTGTGCAGCGGCAAACCAATAAACAAAAACCGATGCTGCGCCTCAGAGGCAGCCAGCTCCCTGGAAAGCCAATCAAGTTGCCAAGAGGTGGACGACTTGCCCGTACCGTCCAGGAAGATGAAGTGGCTATCGCCCGCAACGAAGGAGTAGAAATGCGGGCCAAAATATTCATAAAACAGGTAACTACCAAAGTCACTGTCTTCGTTATCACCATAGGTTAGCAAGTAAGGCACATTGAGCTGTTCCAAACTGTGATAGATCGCCTGATAGCTCTCTTGTCGCCCGCCATTAACGGCGTTACCCGCCGAGATAAGAAAATCGATGCCGCCCTGGTTGATGAGCGGCACAATTTCATCTTGAAAGACGCTCACCGAGTTATTGATATTACCCACCACCGCAAAGCGGTAGTCGGTTCGCTCCGCCAATACCTCACGAATATCCGCCACCTGAAGCGTATGGACTGACTCAAACTCAGGCTCCGCCACGTATAACCAAATTTGGTGCGCAATGAGCACACCCACCAAGGTAAGATTGAGAAAGAAAAACAGCCGCAACCATCGCTGGCGGGAAAGATGAAAAACGGAGCGTCGTGGCATTTAAAAGCGCTTTTTCCATGGTAAATGCAGAATGAACCGCTACTGCGGCGGCTCAAGCCTTAAAACGCCCTAACTATACAGCAACCCCGCGTTCAGGTGATGCCCCAGGTTAACCAGCGTCGCACCCGTTTAGGGTAGCCAATAAACGCCGCGGCCCGGCCTGATGACGATGCTCCCCCTGGTTTTACCAGTTTGTGACATAACCTATGACATATCCTTAGGGCGCATGGAAACTGGTGTTATTGTCAAAGTGTTTTGTCACATCAAACATCTACATTTCGTTGCTTTTTCGGCCCTTTCAAATGTCAAAGTGGACTGCAATTAATAAAGCCTTCTGCAGATTCAGTGAAGCTGTGGTTTTGCCTATAAAATCTCCAAACTCTGAAGCATAGTAACTTTTACTGGCTGAGGGCGGCTATCCAATAACTTAGCGGAAATAGATGGTAGGACGACGTCGTCGCCTTCCTCCTATGCCGAGCAAATAGGGTTTCTGCTATAAGGTGACCCGAGTGTAATGTGTGAACTCCGTAAGTATCTCGATGCTATGTGCAAGGGAGATTTGGCATGATCATCGTTTAAGTGAGGATTAAACGACATGATCATGAGCACCACAGGCTACGCTCGGCAATATGCTTCTTATTACCGTTCGATTATGAAGTTGCTTTTGGAGGCA
Source organism: Vreelandella arctica (assembly GCF_037070215.1). Taxonomy (NCBI): domain Bacteria; kingdom Pseudomonadati; phylum Pseudomonadota; class Gammaproteobacteria; order Oceanospirillales; family Halomonadaceae; genus Vreelandella; species Vreelandella arctica. Next base: position 79,682 of record NZ_JBANSN010000017.1, read on the forward strand.
AAAGGGAAGCAGGCTCGCAGCCGAGCACTTCAGCAATCTCATATAGCTTTTCTACGGTGATATTGACCTCCCCCCGCTCGATCCTCCCCATATAGCTGCGATCGATACGTGACGCTAGGGCGACGTTATCTTGTGTTAAACCTTTTTGCTCCCGTGTTTTCCTGATTTTTTTTCCTAATGCCTCTGCTAGCCCTTCCATAACCGCCTCATTTCCTTTTGAGGCGGACTATCCTTCGTTGCGGCCTATCTATCCACGGACTATAATCCGCATTTCATTTTTTCTCCCCTAAGGTGATGGTCATGTCGGCTCCTCTTACTTCGATTGATAAGCGCCTTTTTGAGCTTCTTGTAGCGCCCGAAAATGCTCGATTCACTATACGCAGCCTCCGTGACCAGTACGCAGACCAAAATGGCATACCGTCAAAACACCGCCCTGCTCTGCGGCGATTTATCTACGAAAGAATCAAGAAGCTAATCAACGCCGGTTTGGTGGAGAAAGACAGTGAAAAGCGCAAACGCGACCAACTCTATCATTCCTTGCCTTCAATAAGTGGAGCCGGGATATGTATAGAGGACGAGAGCTTTGAAGGATGGCATCAGCGGCTCGTGCCGCAAGCTGACAACGAAACAGAAAAAGAGGCCATCATCCGAAAGGAGCAAGACGGTTGTGAACAGGGCATCAATGCTAAAAAGGCTGCTAGCCACTTAGCTTTGGAGAAAGAGCTAAAGGAAACGCAAAGTGAATTTCTTTCTACGCTGGGTGAAGTCGAAGCATTCCGAGAGCTTATGGATGAGTATCCTGAGCTTAAGCCGGATATCATTGTTGATCATCGTGACGCTTATGACCGGAGTGCGCGTTTAATGGGCCGTGTCCGTGCATTAGAAAAATCGCTGCATCGACTGGTGTGTACATGAGCACGCAACTGCGTAGATGGCAAGCAGAATGCTTAGAGCTGGCAAAGACCCACTATTTACGTCATATCGACTTTTTCGTGCAAGCAACGCCTGCGAGCGGAAAAACCCGGTTAGCGGCAGAAATTTCCCGTTGGCTCCTTGAAGAAGGTCGCGTTGATTTTGTTATCTGTTTTGCGCCAACTAGAGAAGTGGTGGCTGGCATACAGCGAACCTTTTCTGTCGTGTTGAATCAGCGTTTTGGCGATACGCTTGCGTCGGTAGGGGCTGCCTACACTTACCAATCCATGGAGTACCATCCTGAGGATTTTTGGACGTTATTCACAGAATATCGCATATTGACCATTTTCGATGAAATGCATCACTGCGCAGGCCATGACCCGCTACTCAGCAATACGTGGGGCCAGCATATAATTCAACGTATCCAAAATTCAGCCACTTACACATTAGCGCTATCAGGAACTCCCTGGCGTTCGGATGACTTGCCTATTGCACTAGCTCGCTACAGCGATCCAGAAGGCAAGTTGATCTGCGATTATCGGTATGACCTTCAAAGCGCTATACATGATGGCGTATGCCGCTCGCCAAGAATTACGTTAATCGACAATCCATTGATTCGCTTGACTGAAGAAACAGAGAGCACCGCATCAGTAAGAGCATTTTCCTCATTTAAACAGTTGCTTGGTGAGTCGCCAATCAGCTATGAAGACCTCTTGCGACACGACGACATCCTCAATGCGGTGTTAGATCTAGGCATAGAGCGACTTAACCAGGAACGGTGCAGTGCGCCTAATGCTGGCGGTCTAGTGGTGGCTACAGACATTGAACACGCTCATCAAATTGGCGAGCTTTTACTTCTCAAGGGCGAAAGCTATGTTGTGGTGACCAGCCAAACATCCAAGGCGCATCAGCTCATTGACCAATACCGGCATAACAGTACGCGCTGGATTGTAGCGGTTAGCATGATATCTGAAGGGACTGACATCCAACGGTTGTGTGTTTGTGCTTATCTCAGCAGGATTAGAACGGAATTGCATTACCGACAAGTATTAGGGCGCATTTTACGCAAAATGGGCAACTCCGATGATACCGCATGGCTTTATGTCATCGCTGAGCCTCTACTGAGAAAATATTCACAGCGAATTGCTGATGACTTGCCTGAAGATAAGGCTACGCTTCAAACCCAAAAGCTCAACCTGCGGATGGAGAAAGCGCGTGCCAATCAAAGGAGCGGAAATGAAGAAAGCGATTTATCAGCAAACGATAGCCAACCATCATTAGCACAGGATATTGACTGGCATGAAATGTTGTCTGTCGAACCTCCCTCACTAACGCTGAGCTTTTCGGAATTTTATCGGCAACATCTTTTGACTCTTATATAGACTCTTTCTCTACCTATCGGGTTTTGTGGGCCTAAAGTATACTTTTTAATAGGCATCAATTCTTAAGGTCTAAAAACTCTACTCTCCTCAATCAGGTAATGCATGGCATGGAATATGGCGTTGGCGGTAAACGGGATAACTTCATCCCGCACGGTTTTCGTTCTAGCTTTCGAGACTAGTCTGTTGAGGGTTTCAGTTACCCTAGCCTGGATTTCTCACGGGGTATAAAAGAAAGCGGCTGAAAGTGTTAACGTTTCAGGGCCTTACACCAAAAACCAACACCAACCGCCGCTTCCAAAATGGTACCTGAAAAACTGACCTTCTCG
>NZ_JBANSN010000018.1:0-75847 GCF_037070215.1 Vreelandella arctica
GCGGAGGACAGCGTCTGCTGTTCAGAGTCAGTAAGGGGAGCAACGAAACGCCTTAACATGGTTCCATCCGTTAGAGATATCAGACTCCAACGTTACACGAAAACTTAAGATCAGGCACTTAGCATTTCGCAGATGCTTATCCTCGACACCAAGAAAAGGTATTACGTGAGGCTCAAGTGGTGCGCTTTTTTGATGGTGGCAAAAATCAAAAAAACTTAAATACTCTGGGTATGAAATTAACCTGCCGTTTGCTACTCGGGCGGTCAGATCTATCGAGCGGTTAGTGAAATAACAAAGCGCAAACAATAGTTCGTTTGAGTATCTCACCGTTGTATTAAACGCCTTTCGAGATAATACGCTATTTATGTAAGCTGCCGCATAGACGTCTAAAGGACAATCGTTCTCGTCTACAATTGATACGAATTGGATGCCACCATAAAGATATTTTTTAAGTCTAATCCTTGACAAAATATGTAATCCTATAAACAGATTACAAAAATCTATTACTCTGACAAGTCTTTGTCAATTAAAACTCTTCAGATAGGCCGAAAAACGGGCTTTTGGGAGATGAAGAGGCAGGAAATAACTTTACAAAAAATATATGGCCTATAATTTGCCGCCGGAGAGACAGACCATGACGCGGTCGCCTTCATTGATCATCTGGTAATCAATAATCGCATTGCCTACTTCTCGGCGTAGGCGCTTTTGCAGCTTGTTAAATTCACGTTTCTGCTTTGCATCAGCCAGCTCTGGCGAGTCTTGCTCTACATCAGCGTGGGCGACTCCGAGGGAAGCCGGGTCAAAATGATCAAGAGATTGCATGGTATAAGCACTGCCGAGGGTGGAAGGCATTCAAGAAAAAGTGGCTACTATTCTAACAACACTCGCCGCCCTGACCCAACTACTCGTATACAGCGCTGCCTATGACTAAGCAGCCTCCGCCATAATGCGCTGCAGGCGCATATAGAGCAGCGCGCTGGAAGTGGCCTCACCTAACACACCCTGCATCCCCATCGCGGGTACTTGCCAGCACGCCAGCGCTTGGGCAAAGCTACTCGGCGCCTCTATCTCCGGATGCAAGCGCCGCAGCTGGCGCTGATGCAGCTTTTCTACGTCGACCTGGGCATTGGGCAGCGCGAAATCCAACCGCTTTCTCAGCAACGCATTTAACGCCCCAATCCGCTGGTCTAACTGCCAGCCGACAATAGGGCGATTGCCAATAAACTCTACTAACGCATTTAAATTGTCGCGGTTTGGCGCCGCCACCTCCCCCGCCTGACACAGCAGGTGATGGCGACGCAGCGATGCATTGCTAGCCTGCCCCTGTGCGCCTAGCGTCAGCACAAAAGCACGGCTAGTACGCACCTGCTGTTGGCTAAGCACCACGGCGGCCAAACTGATCACAGGTGACGTCGGCGTTGGCGTTGATGTGCAGGCAAGCGCTACTAGTTCTTCGCCCATATAGGGCTGAAAGAGCCAGGCGTAAGGAGAATCAGCACAGCGTCGCCGGTCGCTTTCGCGACGCAACAAGGTGCGTAAGGAACCGCTAAAAAGTGCCACGTGTCGATCTAACAGCCGCATTCCGCTCACGAATACTCCAGATGATAACGATGGGAAAGCCGCTGCTTAAAGTCTTTGACGATATGCAAAGCTTCACGTAATAAGTCGCGTTCTAGCGAAGAGAGGCTTTGCACCACGACACGATTGGTGCGGTTCGCCTCTTGCGATGTGCTACTTGCCTCTAGGGCCGTGAGCTGCTGTTTGAGACGCAGCTCGGAAAACAGCGCCAGCGCTTCGCCCAGGTCGTCGGCGAACCGGCGATCCAAGCGGCCATCGGCGGCCAGCGCGTCTAAACGATCCAGTGTTGAGGTCGCTTTGATTCGTCGCTCCAGCGCCATGGTGCGCACGCCGTGGACAATGGGGAAAATGCCGCCTTTCTTGATATCGATACCGTGCTGGGGCTTTTTCAACGACCCAAATAGCGTCAGCGGTGTTGAAAAGCGCAGTGCTGTGCGAGCGAAATAAGAAAGCAGCAGCTCATCACCTGAGCAGCGTTCAAAAAGCTCGTTACGCACGCTTTCAAGTAAACTGGGGTTGCCCGCCACGGCGTGTGCATCAAGCATAATCGCTAACTTCATTAAGCTGTCACCGTCACGCTCATGCGCCCATTTGGCAATATTGGCTTTCCACTGGGACACCGTGGCCACCCACTCGGGGTTCGATACCATGATGTTGCCGGGGCACGGCGGGTAGCCAAGCTGGATTAAGGTATCAGTGAGCGTTTGCATGTGGCTCATAAGATCTGGCCACTGCGCATCGTCGGCTAAAATCAAGCCATTATCTTGATCGGTTTTTAGTATTTGTTCGCCGCGCCCTTCGCTACCCATCACCATCATGCAGCTCTGTTCGCGGTACTTCTCAGCAATAGTGAATTCCCACGCCTTGCTCATGATACGGCCATTCAGCGCGGCGAGTAGATCCATCGCAAAGCGTAGCTTTACGCCTTGAGCCATCAGCGCCTTCACCAGCTCCGGTGTGCGCTGGCTGGCCGCCGACAGTGCTTCCAAACTGCCCGCCTGTTCGACTTGTAGACTCACCACGTAGCTGCGACTGGAGAAATAGCTAAGTACGTCGGTGAGTTCGACGACGCCTTTGAGAACGTTTTGCTTCAGCACCACTACACGCGTCACTTTATGCCGCGTCATCAGTACCAGCACTTCAAATAAGTATTGATCCGGCGCGACGGTGACCAGATTAAAATGGGCGATCTCATCAAGCGGTGATGACAACGCTCTACCGTGCAATACCAATCCATTGAGCAGGTCGGTTTTCGTCACCATGCCTAGCTTGCCTTGAGTCTCGACGAGCAGGCTGTCGGCGTGGCTGTCGTTGAGCTGCTTCACCGCGCTGGCAATATCAGTAGCCGCCGCCATTAACAGCGGCGCACGCATACATTCGCTTACCTTGGCTAACATAAAACCCGCCATGGTGACGCCACCTTCGGCACGCTTTTCAGTCAGTAAGCGTGCTTTATGCGTCAGCGATTGGCGAAAGAAATTACTGAAGTCCGGGTAATGACGGCACAACTGCTGAAACAACGCTTTGGGCAGCAGGTAACACAAGCACTCCTGCTCGGCCTTAAAACGATAGCGGCTTTTACCATTGAGAATGCTGATCGCACCAAATAGGTCCCCGGCCGTGTAATGACCAATACGCGAGGTAGACGAGGGCAGCGTGGGGTCGATTTCTGCCACTTCACCTTTATGTATTAGGTAAACAAACTCGCCCGCCTGTCCGGTCTCTAGGATTATTTCGTCGCGGTCAAAATACGCAAGGTCAATGCCTCGGCGAATGTGGTCACGACCTTCATCGTCAAGAAGCGTGAACGGCAGTTGGGATAGATCCACATCGACCATGGGTATGACCTCATTAAACAGGGCTACGACTAACCAGGCTTTGCCTTAAGACAAACTGGTAGACATAAGAAAAAACAAATAAATATCGTGACTCAATGCTGGCCCACTCCAACGCTTCAGAAAGCAGTTATCGATTATTATATGAAGATGACTATACGGGTATAAAGGATTCACTTCCCAAGTAGCAAGTAGAACCTTGTTATACCTTTAGCTATCACGCTAAAGTCGAAGCGACTTTAGATACGCGACCAAAGTATTGATAGTGACTAACGGTCACTGACCACTAAACGCAGCGCATGTACTTAAAGCAGCCAATAACTGCATTTATTTGCTTACTAGACTATTGTCCTATAGTGCTAAAAACACCTACAAAATCTGCTTAACCAGTGTCTAAAAACACCTATTTTCAACAACATACAGTTATCAAACAGCCACTTCTCTGTTTATTGATACCAAAGTCTGGGATTTATTTTTTAACGATTATTGCCCAGTATTAACAATGAGTCATGCAGGGTAATCGCACGTCACTAACTGACTCGACATTTCATATCGAATAATAAGGTGATGTGCCAAGAGAAGCTGACTCACCACTACTAACAATTGGGTGGCTTTAGACGTGCGATTGCCCTGATGGGTCACACGCTATTCCTCGTGAACTTTCCCAACCTTAAAAATCACAAGTGGAGAGCAACACAATGGCAGACGACAAAACCAATGCTGCTGAATACTGGAAAGCAAACGTCCGGTTAATTTTCGGATGCCTGGCCGTTTGGGCATTTGTTTCTTACGGATGCGCTATCCTGTTTCGCCCACTGCTCGCCGGCATTCCGGTTGGCGGCACTGACCTAGGCTTCTGGTTTGCACAACAGGGCTCTATCTTAACGTTTATCGTGCTGATCTTCTTCTATGCCTGGAAGATGAACAAGCTCGATCAAAAATTTGGCCTTGGGGAGTAAGCCGGTATGAGCCAGTTTGCAATTAACTTACTGTTCGTCGGCGCCTCCTTTGCCTTGTATATAGGCATTGCGATTTGGGCGCGCGCCGGCTCAACAAAAGACTTCTATGTCGCCGGGGGCGGGGTTCACCCCATCACCAACGGCATGGCCACTGCCGCCGACTGGATGTCTGCGGCGTCGTTTATTTCCATGGCGGGTTTGCTGGCCTCCGGTGGCTACGCTAACTCCACCTTCCTGATGGGCTGGACGGGTGGCTACGTTATCCTCGCGATGCTGCTGGCCCCTTACCTGCGTAAGTTTGGTAAGTTCACCGTGCCCGACTTCATCGGTGACCGCTTCTACAGCAACACCGCTCGCCTAGTGGCGATCGTGTGCTTGATTGTAGCGTCGGTGACCTACGTTATCGGTCAAATGACCGGTGCAGGCGTGGCGTTCTCGCGCTTTCTTGAAGTCAGCAACACCTGGGGTATCTGGTTAGCCGCGCTGATCGTTTTCCTCTACGCCGTATTTGGCGGTATGAAGGGCATCACCTACACCCAGGTGGCACAGTATGTGGTGCTTATCATCGCTTACACCATTCCGGCGGTGTTCATCGCGTTCCAACTGACGGGCAATCCGATTCCGATGTTCGGCATGTTCAGCACGCACACTGAATCCGGTGTACCGCTGCTGGAAAAACTGGATGATGTGGTCAATGCGCTTGGTTTCCAAGACTACACCGCCGATGTGGACAATAAACTCAACATGGTGCTGTTCACGCTGTCGTTGATGGTCGGTACTGCCGGTCTTCCCCACGTTATCATTCGCTTCTTCACCGTACCGAAAGTGGCCGATGCGCGCTGGTCCGCTGGTTGGGCGCTGGTCTTCATTGCCTTGCTCTACCTGACCGCACCGGCAGTAGGCTCTATGGCTCGCCTGAACCTGGCGACCACCGTGTATCCAGAGATGGCGGGGCAGGTTGAGAACTACGAAGAGGCTGCGCAAAACCCGATTCTGTACGAAGAGCGCCCAGGTTGGGTTCGCACATGGGAAGAAACCGGCCTGATCAGCTTCAATGATCGCAACAATGACGGCCGTATTCAGATGTATAATGATGCCGCCGACTACTCTGATCGTGGCTGGGAAGGCAACGAACTAACCGTTAATAACGATATCCTGGTACTCGCCAACCCGGAAATCGCCAACCTACCAAGCTGGGTTATTGGTTTGATCGCAGCCGGTGGTATTGCGGCGGCGCTGTCTACCGCGGCAGGCTTGCTGTTGGCGATCTCTTCGGCGATCAGTCACGATTTGATCAAGACCATGATCAATCCGAAGATTTCCGAGAAAGGCGAAATGTTAGCGGCGCGAATCTCCATGGGTGGCGCGATCCTGTTGGCCACCTATCTGGGGCTTAATCCGCCAGGGTTTGCGGCACAGACGGTGGCACTCGCCTTTGGTATCGCTGGCGCATCGCTATTCCCTGCGCTGATGATGGGGATCTTCTCCAAGCGGATGAACAGCCCAGGCGCCGTTGCCGGCATGTTAGCGGGCTTGGTTTGTACCTTGCTGTACATCTTCACCTATCTAGGCTGGTTCTTCATACCGGAGACCAACATGCTGGCCAACACGCCGGATAACTGGTTCTTTGGCATCTCGCCGCTCTCCTTTGGTGCGGTGGGCGCGATGATCAACTTCGCCGTTGCCTTTGCAGTTTCCAGAGTGACCGCGGCACCGCCGCAGGAAATTCAGGATCTGGTGGAAAGCGTTCGCTATCCGAAAGGTGCTGGTATGGCGGTAGATCACTAAGTCATACTCCATCCGGGCGGCTTATCGCACTGTTGTGATGTCGCTTAGGAATTGACCTTACCATCGGGCTTCCTTAGGGAAGCCCGATGGCTTTTATAGATAGCTTTTATAGACGGCTTTTTGAAAGGATATTTTATGATATGGCATTTGATCGCCGCCGTTTTTGCGGGCCTTGCAGCCGCAGGGATTGGGTTGATACTGCGCACCTTGAGCGGCAAACGTTTGCCCAAATGGATAGTGCCGGTGTGTGGCGCGCTGGGTATGCTGGCCTATCAAATTCAGGTGGAGTACAGCTGGTTTGAACACAAGCAGGCGCAGCTTCCTGACTCTGCCACGGTCATTTCAACCGAGAGCAGTACCGCCGTATGGCGCCCATGGACCTTTGCCTTTCCGATGACCACTAAGTTCAGCATGGTCGATAGTGAAAACGTCCGCATAAGCGAGCAGGATGGCGCCCGCTTAGCAGAATTTATCCTTTATCAGTTTGAGCGTCACCACACCGATATTTTGATCACCCAGCCCTATCTGCTCAACTGTGATAACCGTGAGCTAGTGCCGCTGGATCAAGACTCCCGCGAGCCTATTCTCGAAGAGATACGCACGCTGCGAGAAACATCGCCGTTACTCAACAACGTATGCGCATAGATAAAGTTAGCCGGGATAACAACAAGCCTACGTAGTGGTCGTACATGGCCCCCTATTTCGCCTAGAATGAAGCCTTTTTTTATTAGCGTACGTTTAGCGCACATATAAGTGGGTCGCACACTCTGGCGGGGAGAAAAGCATGTTTCACGGCGGGCTACTGGTCGCGGTATCGCTACTTTATATTGCCGTTTTGTTCGGTATTGCGTGGTACGGTGACCGCCGTGCGCGGACTCATGGCGCCTCCCGGCGGCGCCCGATTATCTATAGTTTGGCGCTGGCGATCTACTGCACGTCATGGACCTTTTACGGCGCGGTTGGCCAAGCAGCCACGGCGGGCTGGTCGTTTGCGAGCATTTTCGTCGGCCCGATATTGACGTTTTTGCTGTTCTGGCCGGTGTTGGCCAAAATGATTCGTGTCGCTAAACACCAAAACGTTACTTCGATTGCCGATTTTATTGCCTCCCGTTACGGCAAAACCCAGTCGCTGGCCGCCTTTGCCAGCTTGGTCGCCCTTGTCGGCACCCTGCCTTACATCGCGCTACAGCTAAAAGCGGTTTCTACCACTTTCAGTGTGCTCACCGATGCCTCCGATGTGACCCATACGCCGCTGTTTGGCGATACGGCGTTCTACGTTGCCATTGTGATGGCTATCTTCGCGATTCTCTTTGGTACTCGACATACCGATGCCACCGAACACCACGAAGGTTTGATTCACGCCGTCGCGTTTGAATCGCTGGTCAAACTGCTGGCCTTTGTGGTGCTTGGTGTCTTTGTCACCTGGGGAATGTTTGATGGCCTGGGTGAGTTAATGGGTCACGCCGAAAGCCAGCTTGAACTCCAGCGCCAGCTCGCCAACCAGGATTTTGGCCAGAGCTTCTGGGCGCAAACCCTGCTCGCCATGCTCGCAATTCTGTGCTTGCCACGCCAGTTCCATGTGGCGGTGGTCGAGAATATTCACCCCGACGACGCTACCAAAGCCCGCTGGCTGTTCCCGCTCTATCTATTGGCGATTGCCTTTTTCGTGGTGCCTTTGGCTGCTGCCGGGCTGCTGATATTTTCCGAAAGCGGAGTCGAGCCGGACACCTATGTATTGGCGCTATCCATGGCGTCGGGGCAGCAGTGGCTGACGCTGCTTACCTTTATCGGTGGTTTCTCCGCAGCGACCGGCATGGTGATCGTTGCCGCGGTGGCCGTGTCGATCATGATCTCCAACGAGATTGTAATTCCGGCGCTGTTCCGGCTGCGCTGGTTTGACACCAAGGCCCGGGATTATGGTCGCTTAGTACTGCGCGCGCGGCGTTTAACCATTGTCGCCGTCTTGGCCATGGCCTATGGCTTCTACCAACTGATTGCCGAGTTCACCTCGCTGGCCTCGATCGGCATGCTATCGTTCGCCGCCGCGGCACAGTTTGCCCCGGCGGTGATTGGCGGGCTTTACTGGAAGCGCGGTAATCGACTCGGGGTCATTGTCGGCATGAACGCTGGCTTTGCCATCTGGGTATATAGCCTGTTAATGCCCGCCATGATCAATGCCGGCGTGCTGCCAGCAATGTGGCTAGAAGGTGGCCCGTTAGGGCTTAACTGGTTATCACCCACGGCGCTGTTTGGACTCAACTTGGGCGACAGCTTCACCCACGGCGTCATGCTGTCACTCGGCGTCAACCTGTTCTGCTATATCTTCGTCTCTCAAGTCACTTCGCAGCGGGTGGTTGAGCGTATTCAAGCCTCGCTGTTCGTGGATAGCGTAGAAACTCGCCAGACCTCGGTCAACCGCCCCTGGACGGGCGCGACGACCGTGGGTGATTTAAAAGTGCTTTGCGAGCGCTTCCTCGGTGCCGGCCAAGTGGATCGCGCCTTTGAAGATTACGCCCGTCGTGCAGGCAAGCCCCTGGACAACGGTACCCGCGCCTCCATCGATATTATTCAGTTTACTGAACGTTTTCTGGCCTCGGTGCTCGGCGCTTCATCGGCCCGTATCGTGGTTAACTCGGCGCTGCAGGGGCGCGGTATCGGCATCTCAGACGTGATCTCGATTGTCGATGAGGCCTCCCAGGTATTGGAGTTCAACCGCGCGCTGCTCCAAGCCACCATCGAGAATATTAACCAGGGCATCAGCGTGGTCGACCAGAACCTGCGTTTGGTGGTGTGGAACCAGCGTTACCTGGAGCTTTTCCGCTTCCCTGACCACTTGATTCGTGTTGGCGCGCCCATTGATCGCATCTTCCGCTACAACGCTCACAACGGCGAATATGGCCCAGGTGACCCGGAAGAGCACGTACAGCTACTGCTCGACAATATCCGCGAGGGCCAGCCCCACCGCTACGTGCGCTACCGCCAGGATGGCAGCGTGCTGGAAGTACAGGGCAACCCGATGCCCGGCGGCGGCTTTGTGTATACCTACCAGGATATTACCCAGCAAAAGCGCATCGAAGAGGCGCTAATACGCTCGGAAAACAATATCCGTATCTATACCGATAACGTGCCCGCGCTGATTGCCTACTTCGATAAAGAGTGCCGCTACCTATTTACCAACCGCGCCTACGAACAAGCATTTAATATTGACCGTAACGCGGTGATTGGCCGCCGCTTTCAAGATGTTCTCCAAGTTAAACAGGCGGAAGAGCGGGCCCCTTGGGTGGCCCGCGCGCTGAACGGCGAACGGGTGAGCTTTGAGGTCTCGCTAAGGGTGAACGAGGTGATGCGTTATATGCTGGTCACTTACACCCCCCACTTTGGCGACAGCCAAGCAATTTTGGGCTTTTTTGCCCTTTATCAAGATATTACCGAGCGCCGCCATGCTGAGATCGCCCTCAAAGAAACCAATGAAACCCTTGAGGAGCGCGTGCGCGAACGTACCCAGGCGCTGTCTGAAGCCAATGCGGCGCTGCGCCAGGAGAACCGTGTACGCGCTGAAGCAGAACTCGCTCTGCGCCAAGCCAAGCAGTTGGCGGAAGATGCCAACGCCTCTAAAACACGCTTTCTGGCCGCGGCCAGCCACGACTTGCTGCAGCCGCTTAACGCGGCACGGCTGTTTACCTCCGCACTGATGCAAAACGTTACCACCACCGATACCCAACGTATCGTCGGCCACATCGATAACTCGCTGCAAGCCGCTGAGGAGTTGCTCAGCACTCTGCTAGACATCTCCAAGCTGGACGCAGGCGCCCTGACGCCACGCCGCAGTCACTTTGCCCTGGCGGATATCGTTCGCCCGTTACGCGCCGAGTTTGAGGTGATGGCGGATGATCGCGGATTGGACTTAGAAGTGGTTCCGACCCAGCTGTGGGTCGACTCAGACCCGCAGATGCTGCGCCGAATCGTACAAAACTTCTTATCCAATGCGATTCGCTACACCCAAGAGGGACGCGTACTGCTGGGCTGCCGCCGTCATAATGGCTGGCTCTCGATTGAAGTGTGGGACAGCGGCCCCGGCATTCCCGAATCTAAGCTCACCGAAATTTTTCAGGAGTTTCGCCGTCTGGATCAGGTGTCACGCCATAAAGAGAGCGAGAAAGGCCTGGGGTTGGGGCTGTCGATTGCCGACCGTATGAGCCGCGTGCTGGATCACCCCATTAAAGTGCGCTCGACGGTAGGCAAAGGCGCGGTTTTCTCAGTTAGCGTGCCGATAGTCACCGCCCGTGAGGCGAGCAGCAGCGAGCTAGAACCCCAGGCACGGCGTGGCAGCCATAAGCTTAGCGGTACGCGGATTGTGTGTATCGATAATGAAACGCTGATTTTGGAAGGCATGACCGCCATGCTTACCGGCTGGGGCTGCGAAGTATTTACCGCTACCAGCATCGGTGGGGCCAAATCGATTCTACGCAATATGGATGGCGACCCGGACGCTATTTTGGCGGACTATCACCTGGATAACGAAGTCACCGGTCTAATGGCGCTAGAAGCGCTCAGCGAGCGTTTTGAGGGGGCGGTACCGGGCATTGTCATCACCGCTGATCGTACCGAAGCGGTGGCTGAAGAGATCAAGCGGGCGGGCTATCAACTACTGCTGAAGCCCGTAAAACCCGCGGCGCTGCGGGCGCTATTGACGCGCACATTGCAGGCCAATCGCGCGGCGCGTTAAGCGCCGCGGTTCAGGTGCTAATTACTTAGATGCTAAGTATCAAGAAGACAGGTAGTTAGGAAACGACTTTTGGCGGTTCGACTTCCAGTTTCTGAGCCGCAATAACGGCCTGGGTACGTGAGTGCACGCCCAGTTTACGTAGAATCGCGGTCACATGGGCTTTGATCGTCGCTTCAGAAACGCTCAGTTCATAAGCGATCTGCTTATTCAGCAGGCCTTCGGTCAACATGTTCAACACGCGAAACTGCTGGGGCGTCAGCGACGCAATCGCCTCAGCAAAGCGCGATTCTTCTTCGCTGGTCTCTTCCAGCACGTTGGCCAATGCCTCTGGCAACCACACTTCGCCCTGCAGAATTTCACCGACGGCTTCAGCAATGAGTTGTAGAGACGATGATTTAGGGATAAAACCCGACGCGCCGTAGTCAATAGCACGACGCACCACGTAGGGCTCATCACTACCTGATACCACCGCCACGGGGATATCGGGCATCTGGCCACGCAATTGAATCAAGCCGGAAAAGCCGTGGGCTCCCGGCATGTGCAGATCCAGCAGAATCAAATCAGCGTCTGGGTGGCGGTTAACCACGTCAGTGGTGGCTTCCATGGTATCCGCTTCGACAATTTCCGCCTGGGGGGCCAACTGGCGTAACGCTTGGGTCAGCGCTGCACGAAACAGCGGGTGATCGTCAGCGACGATAAACTTATGAGCTACTGCCATGGATATTCCTCCGGTTCCTCGAGCAGCGGGGTTGTCTGCCGCCGCGACGCTAGGCTCTTACGGTTGTGAAGCATGGTACCCCATGGGCTTCATCATGCCCAAGCATCACATGCACAATTTGTAATAGATAGATCATACCAACAAAAACAACAGTGCCGACCTACACGGGTCGGCACTGTTTTCTAGGTAAACAGCCCTTATTAGGCTAAACAGCCTACTACGGTGTCGCCATTATTGATTGGCGCGATGCTCAATCAGCTCATCGACCACCGACGGGTCCGCCAGCGTGCTGGTATCACCCAAACCATCGCACTCGTTAGCGGCAATCTTGCGCAGGATACGGCGCATGATTTTACCCGAGCGGGTTTTCGGCAAGCCGGGCGCCCATTGAATAACATCTGGCGAGGCAATCGGGCCAATATCCTTGCGTACCCACTGGGTCAGCTCTTTTTTGAGCTCGTCAGACTCCTCAATACCGTCATTCAGGGTGACATAAATATAGATGCCTTGTCCCTTAATATCGTGCGGGAAGCCGACAACGGCTGCTTCAGCAACGGCGCTGTGCGCTACCAAGGACGACTCAATTTCAGCAGTCCCCATCCGGTGTCCGGAAACGTTCAGCACATCATCCACACGGCCAGTGATCCAGTAGTAACCATCTTCATCGCGGCGGCAGCCGTCACCAGTAAAGTACATACCGTCATAGGTTGAGAAGTAGGTCTGGATATAGCGCTCGTGGTCACCCCAAATAGAGCGCGCCTGCCCCGGCCAGGAATCGAGAATCACCAGATTGCCTTCAGTGGCACCTTCCAGTTTATTGCCTTCGTTATCGACCAGCGCGGGCTTGACGCCAAAGAACGGTACGGTCGCAGAACCGGGCTTGAGCGGCGTAGCGCCCGGCAGCGGGGCAATCATGATGCCGCCAGTTTCGGTTTGCCACCAAGTATCTACAATTGGGCACTTTTCGTTGCCGATAACGCGGTAGAACCACTCCCAGGCTTCCGGATTGATCGGCTCACCCACAGAGCCCAACAGACGCAGGCTATCGCGTTTACTGGAGTCCATGACGTTGTCGCCATGGGCCATCAGGGCACGCACCGCGGTGGGCGCAGTATAGAGAATATTGACGTTGTGCTTATCAACGATATCGCCCAGACGGCCATGAGTGGGATAGCTGGGAACACCTTCAAACATGACGGTAGTCGCACCGTTCGCCAAAGGTCCGTAAACGATATAACTATGACCCGTCACCCAGCCCACATCGGCAGTACACCAGTAAACCTCACCCTCTTGGTAGTCGAACACGTACTGATGCGTCATCGCAGCGTAGGTGAGGTAACCGCCGGTGGTGTGTTTCAGACCCTTAGGAGCACCGGTAGAGCCGGAGGTATACAGAATAAACAGCGGATCTTCGGCGCCCATAGCTTCGGTTTCACACTCGCTGGACTGCTTATCTACCAGCTCGTCAAACCACACATCACGGCCATCTTTCCACTCAATTTCACCGCCGGTACGCTTCACCACCAGAACGTTTTTGCACACGTCGGTGCCGTCACGGGTCAGCGCGGCGTCCACGTTCTCTTTTAATGGTACGTGTTTGCCACCACGCACCGATTCATCGGCGGTAATCACCAGCTTGGAGTCGGCGCCAATCACCCGCTGAGCAACAGCATCTGGCGAGAAGCCACCAAAAACGACCGAGTGCACGGCGCCAATGCGCGCACAGGCAAGCATCGCCATGGCAGCTTCGGGAATCATCGGCATATACAGCGTAACCGTGTCGCCTTTACGAATGCCTAGCTCTTTCAGCGCGTTGGCCAGCTGATTCGTACGTGCGTAGAGCTCACGATAAGTAATGTGCTTGGAGTCATCGGGATTATCGCCTTCCCAGATAATCGCCGTTTGATCACCGCGTTTCTCTAGATGACGATCCAGGCAGTTGGCGCTGACGTTAAGCAGCCCATCCTCAAACCAGCGAATATCGACATTATCACGCGCAAAAGAGGTGTTTTTGATTTTAGTGGGCGCTTTAATCCAGTCAAGACGCTTGGCCTGCTCGGCCCAGAAGCCTTCCGGATCGTCCATCGACTGCTGATACATGGCCTCGTACTTAGCTTTATCGGCCCAGGCATTGGCGGCGAAATCGTCGCGCACCGGATAGACGTTGTGTTGATCGCTCATAAAATTGCCTCTGTCCGTGAAAATGCACTCTTCTATAAAGTGCCATCTAAAGAAACTGTAGTCGATACACTAATTGAAGGCATTGTTCGAAGACGCTACTTGAAGACATTGCTGGGTGTTATTGACCATTATCAGGGGTATCGACTGCCATTAATGTTCCCCTAGCATAAACCTCCTCGCCCTGGCTTCCCTTTAGACATTGGTATTAGCATTTTTTATTTAAAAAACAAACATTTATATTTAAATTAAAGCTTATATCCTGGCCTGTAGACCAAGGTCTTAGCACAGTGACGGCAACGGTAACGACGGCCGTTTGCCACTAAAGCATGACGCCTGGGAGTAAATTGATGAATCCGGCAATCGCACTGGTAGCGATAAGGGGCGGGCTGCGCCTGCTGAATATCAAACTGATGGGTCACAGTGGGCACTAAGCCGAAAAGCTCGCGCATCACCGTTTTCCATTCACGGCCATGGGGTTTCAAACGCGGGCCATTATCTAAATGAAAGACCAACCAATGGGCCATTTCATGAGGAATAATGTCCTCAAAAAAAGCCGTGCGGTTTTCACTCAACAACACCGGGTTAAAACGCAAGCCTCCGTGCCCCAGATGCGCCTGCCCGGCCGACGCACCACGCAGGTTAAACCACACCTTTGGCGCTGGCAGCGTAGGGCATACTTCACAACAGCGCAGCCACGCCTGCTCCACGCGAACCCGCGCGGCGTGGTGCAACTCTGTTTCCGTCATGTCGGCCAGTTCAGCAGCTGGCCAAGGGGGCAGTGGAGACGTCTTCATTAGTGATAAACTAGCCGTTATGGTTTCCTAGTGACCGATGATTACCGATTCGCATTGATGAGGCTTTACTCATGGCAGAGCGCAGCGACACGCCCGACACAAACACGCCCCCGCAGCCACTGCTCGAGGATGAGCAACTGGACAGACTGGATGACTTCCTCGACTCTGATCAAGTGGATGAAGACGCCCTTGATCTGATCTCCGCTCATGGCTTTTTAGTGGCGCTTGCCGTCGCCCCTAGCGAAGTGCCGCCCGCCCAGTGGTTGGCAGAGCTTTTTCAGGGCGAGCCACGCTATGCCGACGACGCCGAGCGCGATGAGATTATCACCCTGCTCACGCTGCTGCGTGACAATGCGGTGGCAGTACTTGAACAGGGTGGCTTACCCGAACTCCCCTTTGAGCTAACGCTTGGCGGCGAGCCTGCCGAAGAAACACCGATAGGCGACTGGTGCGCGGGCTTTATGGAAGGCGTCTTCAGCGATGAAAGCGCTTGGTTTCAAGACGATGAAGAGGCCGCCGCCACGCTGCTGCTGCCGTTTATGCTGCTTTCTGGGCTGTTCGATGATGAACCCGACATGGCCGAGCTCGCTAAGGATCAAGCGCGCCAGGAGTCGCTGGTGGTGCAGTTGCCGGAACTCGTCTTGGACCTTTACCTGCACTACCGCGTCCCGCCGGAAACTTCCAAACCCAAGCCGCGCAAGAAAACGCCTGCCAAGGGCAAGAAACGCTAACGCTACCCGCGGCCCTTATTTAAGCCGCATGATGATCCCATCCAACACCCCGTAGATCCACTCACGAGCGCGCTGCCCCCAGGGGCGCGCCGCCCAGGCAGCGGCGTCTACTTCCTGGCTTGCGGCAAAGTTACGTACAAAAAGTTCACGCACATCCTCCGCCAATTGAGGGTCTAGCGCCTCTTGATTGGCCTCCAGGTTCCAGTGCAGATTCCAGTGGTCAAAGTTACACGAACCAATGCTTACCCACTTATCGGCGAGCACAAATTTGGCATGGATAAAGGTCGGCTGGAACTCAAAGATGCGCACCCCCGCTTTCATTAGCGAATGGTAAAAGCGTTGACCGGCAAAACGCACGCTAGGATGGTCATGCTTTGCCCCAGGCAGCAGCAGGCGCACCGCCGTGCGGCCCGCACCAAGCGACGCCGCAACGCGAAGGTAGGCACGAAATAGGGCGTACATAGCCACAGCCGCGTTTCCGCCTGGTTGACGCGCTCATGCAGTGAATGGCGTATTGCTTGGTATCGATAGCCCCGCGCCGACATCGCCCGCCCCGGCTGGCCATCGGCATGCGCTTGTGGCTCACGCCGTTCAGGCAGTGCACCCGCGCTATTATCACCCTTCTCAGCGCGAGTTAGCCGCGAGTTCCAGAGTCGTCTAAACAGCTGCTCCCAGTCCGCCACCACCGGTCCATCGATACGTAGCGCAATTTCATACCAAGCATTCAGGAACTCATCTACCGCGCCAAAGCCACCGGTAAACGCCAGTTCGCCGTCAATAACGACAATTTTGCGATGGTCGCGGCTTAAGTTAAGCGCTAAGGAGTGAAAGCCGATGGGATTAAAAAAGCGCAGCTTTACGCCGCCTTGCTTCAATCGCTGGCGGTCTTCGCTAGACAACCCCATCGAGCCATATCCATCCAGTAGTAAACAGACACGAACCCCACGCTGGGCAGCGTCAATCAGCGCAGTGCTCACTTGATCGGCAAGCTCTCCTGACTCCATCAAATAGAGCTCGACCAACACATAGTGACGAGCGCTATGTACTGCTTCAAACATGGCTGGCAGAAAGCGCGAGGCCTCTGGCAGCAGCGTAAATCGATTACCTTCTCGCCACGCGTTCTGCATGGGTGCTCCTTGCGGTACTGTCGATAAGCGAGCCGATTAGCGCACTAATGAGCGATGGACATACAAATCATAGCGGCTGGTTTTGCCTTCAAGCGTGTGCTGCGGTGCCGGGCCCTCAATAGGGGGTGCCTTGCGGGGCCGCTTGACTACCACTCGGTGGGTGGCTATCTCCAGCGCCGCTTCAAGCAAGCGCGGGGCATCGTCATCATCCCCGGCCAACTCACGAAACAGACGCATCTCTTTTTTCACCAGCGCTGATTTTTCGCGGTGGGGAAACATCGGATCCAGGTGTATCACCTGCGGCGCAAAATGAGCACTGGCAACAAGCGCCGCCAGAGATTGCGCCGCATCGCCGTGGCGCAGTGTCATTCGGGCGGCAATATCCACCGTGTCGCTATGCCTTAGGGCACGCTTCAGGCCATCGTCCAAAAGCGCCGCAATCGCCGCGACCCGTTCAATCAACAGCACCTGGGCGCCGAGACTGGCCAACACAAACGCATCGCGGCCTAGCCCTGCCGTTGCATCAACAATGCTAGGTGACACGCCCTTGGCTAGCCCACAGGCCTTTGCAACCAGCTGCCCCCGCCCACCGCCAAAACGTCGCCGATGGGCCGCTTTGCCCGCCACAAAATCGACGCTAAGCGGCTTGCCATAGCGTTTTTCATCACCGACCAGCGCCAATCCATCATCGCTTTGTACTAAACGCAGCCCGTCAGGCAGAGCAATGCACTCAACGTCGCTCTCGACATTGGTCTCAACTGGGCTCTTCACAAAGCTCATGCGGGCTTTTTCCAGGCGACGTCATTACGCAGATACACCGGTTGAACCAAGTGGGCCGCCTGCCCCAACCCAGCGGCAAAATCACGTGCCGCCAGCCACGCCATCTCTTCGGCGCGGGGCTCTAAGTCATCCAAATGCTGGGGCATGCTTAGCTGTAAATCGACGGTGAAGCGCTCCCACAGCGTAAAGCCGCTACCTACGCCCACCCAATCGGTTTCATCGCCTGGCAAGCGCAGTGCCTCTGGGGCCAGAACGGCCTCGGCGCTCATCGGCGTAATCGTATCTTTTAAACAGTGCCAGGTCGCGGCGTAGACCTCACCCATGCGGGCATCTAACGCCGTCACCACATGGCGAAGGTGATAGCGGCGGTGAGCCTGAAGCGCCAGTGCTTCCAACGTTGAGATACCCAATAGCGGGCAATCGAGGCCAAACGCCAACCCTTGAGCAGCGCCTGCGGCGATACGCAGCCCGGTAAACGAACCCGGGCCACGACCAAACGCGACGGCATCAAGCTGGGAAGGCGTCACCTGCGCTTCGGCAAGCACTTCATCCACCATTGGCAGCAACCGGCGAGTATGGGCGCGGGGCGTCATCTCAAAGCGCGCCAGGCAAGTAGCCCCCGTCTCGTCTTGGCGCAATAGGGCTGCAGAACACGCGCTAGAGGAGGCGTCCAGGGCAAGCAGATGTAACGGCATAGCAAGTGGCCACTCGAAAGAAAGATGGCGGCATTATACCTTTGTCACGCCATTACGACGATGGCCCGCCGAAGCGGGCCATCATTGGCAGGTAATACCGATGCGATTAATCAATAGCGTTTATTAACTTAGCGCTTCTTTCACCTGACGGGTGATATCGGTCACGCTGCCTACGCCTTCAATGCGGTGATATTGAGGAGCGCTCTGCGGATCCTGCGCGGCCCACTGCTGATAATAATTAACCAGCGGGGCGGTTTGATCGTGATAAACCGATAGACGATTGCGCACCGTGGACTCCTGGTCATCCTCACGCTGAATCAGCGTTTCGCCAGTGACATCATCTTTGCCCGGCTCTTTGGGCGGGTTGTGATCAACGTGATAAACCCGGCCCGAGGCTTGGTGAACACGGCGGCCCGCCAAGCGGCTCACGATCTCTTCATCGGGAACGGCAATTTCCACCACGTGATCCAGTTTAACGCCGCCCTCTTTCATGGCGTCAGCCTGGGGGATCGTGCGTGGGAAACCGTCGAACAAAAAGCCATTTTCACAGTCTGGCTGGCTAATACGCTCTTTGACCAGATCGATGATGATGTCGTCAGACACCAAACCACCGCTGTTCATGATCTCTTTTACTTTCAAGCCCAGCTCAGTGCCATCTTTAATGGCCGTGCGCAGCATATCCCCGGTGGAAATCTGCGGAATCTTAAATTGCTCGCAAATAAACTGAGCTTGAGTCCCCTTGCCCGCGCCGGGGGCACCCAACAGGATTAAACGCATGGCTCTGCTCCTTGAAATTCTTAGTATGAAGAATGAGTACGAAAATGAGTATGGAAAATCTGTTAACTGACAATAACCGCGCCTCTCAGGCGACACAACTCCCCAAAAGCCTGAGAGACCCGCTTTTATTTCAATTTTTTTAAATTAAAACAGCCAAGTGCCGTAAAACTACCACTTTGGTAGCGCTGCTAGCCATTTAGCAAACACAAGCGGCGCCCCGAGGGGCGCCGCTTTTAAGACTCTATCGCTACCAATTACAGCAGTAAACGACGGATATCGGTCAACACATCTGCCAGGAAGGCGGTGAAGCGGGCTGCGTCAGCGCCATTGATGGCACGGTGATCATAAGAGAGTGACAGCGGCATCATTAAGCGCGGTTGGAAGGCACTGCCGTCCCATACCGGCTTCATCTGCGCTTTAGACACACCCAAAATAGCCACTTCCGGCGCGTTAACGATTGGCGTGAACGCCGTGCCACCGATCGAGCCGAGGCTCGAAATAGTGAAGCAGCCACCGGTCATCTCGTCACGCTTGAGCTTTTTGGTTTGTGCTTTCTTACCCAGATCCGCCATCTCCTTGGCAATCTCCACCAAGGACTTTTTATCTGCGTCGCGCACCACCGGCACCATCAGGCCATCGGGGGTATCAACCGCGATACCGATATGGACGTAGTTCTTCCATACCAGCGTTTCGCCATCGCCCTTCAGGCTGACGTTGAACTGCGGGAACTTACGCAGCGCAAACGCACAGGCTTTGACCATAAACGGCAGCGGCGTCAGCTTGGCGCCTTGGGCTTCCACTTCGGCCTTCATCGCCTTGCGGAACGCTTCCAGCTCGGTAATGTCCGCTTCGTCGAATTGCGTGACGTGGGGAACATTGAGCCAGCTACGATGCAGGTTAGTCGCGCCCATTTTGAGCAGGCGACCCATCGGCTTCTCTTCCACTTCACCAAACTGGCTGAAGTCGACTTCCGGAATAGGCGGAATACCCGCACCACCGGAGGCCGCAGCTGTGCCGGGCTGCGCTTTGCCTTGATTGGCAATGGCTTGCTTCACGTAGGACTGTACGTCCTCTTTAAGCACACGATCTTTCGGGCCGCTCGGCTTTACCAGTTCCAGGTCGACGCCCAGCTCACGGGCCAGCATACGTACGGCGGGGCCAGCGTGAACCAATTTGCCGTCACGCGGCTTGTGGGCCGCCATCTGCGCTTCTGGGCTGGGGGTGCCCGCTGGCGACTCAGAAGGCTTGGCGCTAGCCTTGCTCTGCTGGGCCTTTTCGGGCGCTGCTTTCTCAGGGGCAGCTTTTTTCGGCGCAGCTTTCTTACCACCGCCGCTGCCAGCCACTTCGATATAGCCAATGACATCGCCTTCCGAGACGGTGTCGCCCTCTTTGACGGTTAGCTCAAGGAGCTTACCTTTGTAGGGGCTGGGCACATCCATAGAGGCCTTGTCGGACTCTAAGGTAATCAGCGGGTCTTCTTCGTTGATCTCGTCACCGACCGCTACGCCGATTTCGATAATCGGTACGTCAGAGGCGCCAGAAATATCCGGTACGCGAATTTCTTTACGCTCCGGTTCGCCACTAGCGGCTTCTTCCTGATCATCTTCTTCAGCGGGCTCTTCCGGTTCGCTGCGGGCTTGGCTAGCGGCTTGATCATCAGAAGCTTCTTCTGCGTCATCGCCGCCTTCGCCCGCAATCTCCATCTGGCCGATCACATCGCCTTCAGAAACCGTGTCGCCTTCTTTTACAGTGAAGCTGACGATTTTGCCGCTATGAGGGCTGGGCACGTCCATGGAGGCTTTATCAGACTCCAGGGTAATCAGCGTGTCTTCGGCTTCAACCTCATCGCCTTCACTCACCGCGACTTCGATGATTTCAACGTTATCCGAGCCACCCAAGTCGGGCACCTTGATATCAACGGTTTGCTTACCACCGGCTGATTTCTTGGCAGCAGGCTTCTCGGCCTGCGGCTTTTCTTCTTGGGGCTTTTGCTTTTCTTCTTTCGCTGGGGCTGCTTCTGGCTCAGCGTCTTCGCTACTGCTGTCGCCGCCGCCTTCAACTTCCAGCTCAACGATATCGTCACCTTCGGAGACGCTATCGCCTTCCTTGACCAGCACTTTAAGTACCTTGCCGCCTTTCGGGGCCGGTACATCCATGCTGGCTTTGTCAGATTCCAGAGTGATCAGGGTGTCTTCCGCTTCAATGACGTCGCCTTCTGACACCGCAATCTCGATGATTTCGACATCGGTATCGCCACCGATATCGGGAACTTTGATGATTTCGCTACTCAAGGTCGCGCTCCTTCCAAATCGGATCGAGCCGGTGAGCATTCGCCCACCGGGCAGCGGTTTAGCTAGTCAGCGGGTTAGGCTTATTAGCGTCAATGCCGTACTTCTTCAACGCTTCGCCGACAAGCTTGCGATCAATCTCACCGCGATCAGCCAGCGCACGCAGCGCGGCTACAGTGACGAAGTAGCGATCCACTTCGAAGAAGTAGCGAAGCTTCTCGCGGGTATCTGAACGGCCAAAGCCATCGGTACCCAGTACAGTGTAGTCACCCGGCACCCAGGCGCGCACTTGGTCCGCATACAGCTTCATATAATCAGTTGAAGCGATAACCGGGCCATCGCGCCCTTCCAGGCACTTAGTCACGTGAGGCTTATTGGCCTCCGCATCTGGGCTTAGGAAGGCTTCACGGTCGAGCAGTAGCGCTTCACGACGCAGCTCGTTAAAGCTGGTCACGCTCCAGATGTCGGCGCCGATGCCCCAATCGTTCTCAAGCAGGGTGGCAGCCTCTTCGACTTCGCGCAGAATCGTGCCAGAACCCAGCAGCTGAACGCGGCCTTTGTCACCCTTGGTTTCGCGCAGCAGGTACATACCCTTGACGATATCGTCGGCCGGTACGTTCTCCAGTGCAGGATGTTCGTAGTTTTCGTTCATCACTGTCAGGTAGTAGAAGCAGTTCTCCTTGTCGGTGAACATGCGCTTCAGGCCGTCCTGAACAATGACCGCTACTTCATGACCATACGTAGGGTCGTAGCTGCGGCAGTTGGGAATGGTTGAAGCCTGAATCAGGCTGTGGCCATCCTGGTGCTGTAAACCTTCGCCGTTAAGCGTGGTGCGCCCAGCGGTGCCGCCGACCATAAAGCCGCGCGCCTGCAGGTCGCCCGCCGCCCAAGCCAAATCACCAATGCGCTGGAAGCCAAACATCGAGTAGTAGATGTAGAACGGCAGTAGCGTGACGTTATTGTTGCTGTAGGAGGTCGCCGCGGCGATCCAGGCCGACATCGCGCCCGCTTCAGTAATGCCCTCTTCGAGGATCTGACCTTTCTGATCCTCGCGGTAGAACATGATCTGGCCTTTATCGACCGGCTCGTACTTCTGACCTTCCGAGGTGTAGATACCCAGCTGACGGAACATGCCTTCCATACCGAAGGTACGTGCCTCGTCAGGGATAATCGGCACCACTTTTTTGCCAAGCGTCTTATCTTTCACCAGGCCATTCAGTACGCGCACAAACGCCATGGTGGTGGAGACTTCACGCCCTTTCGAGCCACCCATTTGCGAGGCAAAGGTTTTATCTTCGAGGCTGGGAATCTCCAGCGCCTCAAAGTCGCTCTGACGGCTGGGCAAGTAACCACCCAGGCGCTCGCGCTGCAGGTGCATGTACTTAAGCTCGGGAGAATCATCTTCCGGCTTGTAGTAAGGAACGTCTTTGAGCTGCTCATCGGTGATCGGAATACCAAAGCGATCGCGGAAGGTCTTGAGCGCTTCGTACTCCATGCTCTTAACCTGGTGCGCTTCGTTGGCCGCTTCACCATCGCCGCTACCCATGCCGTAACCTTTAACGGTATGGGCCAGAATAACCGTTGGCTTGCCGTTAGAGGTGTTAACCGCCTCGTGGTAGGCCGCATAAACCTTGAACGGATCGTGGCCGCCGCGATTGAGCTTCCAGATATCTTCGTCAGAGAGGTCTTTGACCATCGCTTCGGTTTCTGGATATTTGCCAAAGAAGTGCTCGCGAGTGTACGCGCCACCATTGGCTTTGTAGTTCTGGTATTCGCCGTCGACCGCTTCGTCCATGCGCTTCTGAAGGATGCCTTTCTTGTCCTTCTCGAACAGCGGATCCCAGTGGCGGCCCCAGACGACCTTGATCACGTTCCAGCCAGCGCCACGGAAGACGCCTTCGAACTCATCCATCACTCGCGAGTTACCGCGTACCGGGCCGTCAAGGCGCTGCAGGTTACAGTTGATGACGAAGATCAGATTGTCGAGGTTTTCACGGCCCGCCAGCGAAATAGCGCCCAGGGATTCCGGCTCGTCGCACTCGCCGTCGCCCATGAAACACCAGATCTTGCGGTCATACATATCTTTCAGCTCACGGTGATGCAGGTACTTCATCACGTGCGCTTGATAAATGGCCTGAATGGGGCCAAGACCCATCGATACCGTAGGGAACTGCCAGTAGTCCGGCATCAACCACGGGTGCGGGTAGGAAGAGAGACCATCGCCATCGACTTCCTGACGGAACTTATCCATCTGCGCTTCGCTCAGGCGTCCTTCCAAATAGGAACGGGCGTAAATGCCTGGCGCCACATGCCCTTGGATATACACCAAGTCACCAGCAAAATCGCCTTGGGGCGCGCGAAAGAAGTGGTTAAAGCCTACATCGTACAACGTGGCAGACGACATGAAGCTGGCAATGTGCCCGCCCAGGCCCGGCTTGGCGCGGTTGTTACGAATCACCTGTGCGATGGCGTTATAACGGATCAAGGAGCGGATACGGCGCTCCATGAACAGATCGCCAGGCATCGGTGCTTCGCGGTGAACCGGGATCGTATTACGGTGCGGGGTTGTCACCGAGAAGGGT
Source organism: Vreelandella arctica (assembly GCF_037070215.1). NCBI lineage: Bacteria > Pseudomonadati > Pseudomonadota > Gammaproteobacteria > Oceanospirillales > Halomonadaceae > Vreelandella > Vreelandella arctica. The sequence continues at coordinate 23,560 of NZ_JBANSN010000018.1, forward strand.
ACCTTCATCCCGTCCCGGCGCAGGCGATCCGCCAGGCGGGTCATCAGGTAGCGGGCACGATCTTCGCCCTCACGATCCAATACCGACTCTAGGGAATCAATCCATTCCGTAGTTTCGATCGGATCGAGATCTTCTCTTGTCTCCAGACTCATAGAGGTCTCTCCGAATGACGATAAATGACAATTAGCCCCGCTACCCTAATGGGCCTGGGGCGGCGGTGTGGAAGTCCACCACGCGCCAACATTCAGCCGGTGAATAAACGCCGGATAGGGGTTTTAGCTCTACATTCAACAAGCTACGTACCGTTTTATGTAGTAAAGCTACACAAATGTCGTAAAAGTTAGCCTTTTGTATAGGGGAAGATACCGCAAAGTCGTCACGCTGCCAATTCTGTCGGGGCGGAAAAGCCTATCGAAAACAAACTATTGCACTGCAACATAAGCAAATTAAAGACCTCATTCTTCAGTATCAAATAAGCCAACAATTGTAATTAAACTACTGTTTTATTGCTTTGTTATTGAAGCACTTAGTTATTAAAACACCTAATCGCCCCCCTACTTCTCAGCCTATGACGTTAACTGCTGCTGGAAATAAACCCAGTCAAATGCTGGGCCTGGATCTGTTTTGCGCAGCGGCGCGACATGGGCATGGCTGGTGATACGGCGGCTATTAAGCTGTGGATAGCGCGCGATTAGCCAAGTCGTTGCTTCTACCAAGGCGTTGTACTGGGCTTTGGTGTAGGGGGTAATGTCGTCCCCTTCAAGCTCAATGCCTACCGAGAAGTCGTTGAGCGCTGTTCGCCTTTTTAGCTGATATGCATCCCACCAGCAAGAGCGCCCGGCGTGCCATGCGCGCTGATCCGTATCAACAAATTGAACGCACTCTCCATCGCGACGTATTAGCAGGTGCGCAGAGACTCTCAGATGGGTTATTTCAGCGAAAAAGGGATGTTCATCGGCTACCAACTGATTGGTAAACAGCGCTTCGATAGCATCACCGCTAAACACGCCTGGGGGCAGACTGATCGCATGCAGCAGCAGCAGCGAGACTTCGTCGCTTGGGCGAGCGTCGCAGTTGGGTGAGACCACGTGCCGAGCGCCTTCCCACCAGCCACTTAACGGTTGTTTCTCTTCCACGCGCACGCTCTCCTCTATATTAGCGCTCTCTTTCACTGCTCATTTTCACTATAATACTGGTCACACTTGACGACGTTCTGAGAACTCACTGCCATGCATTATCAATCCGCTCTTGCAGAAGAAATCCGCGCCAGCGCTGCTCGTCTGCTAGCCGAAGACGTGGGCCCAGGTGATATTACCGCGCAATTGATCCCTGAACACCAGTGGGCCAGCGCCGATGTGATTACCCGTGAAGCCGCGGTGCTGTGCGGTGCACCTTGGGTGGATGAGCTGTTTCGCCGCCTGGATAACCGGGTAAGCCTGAACTGGCACGCCGCTGATGGCGATAAACTTGAGGCTGGCCAATGTTTTTTAACCTTGGAAGGCCCCGCCCGCATCCTGCTCACCGGTGAGCGTGCGGCGCTTAACGTGCTGCAAACGCTGTCTGCCACTGCGACTGCCACCCGTGCTTATGTCGACCTGATTGAAGGCACGTGCGTACGCCTGCTCGATACCCGCAAAACGCTACCCGGCATGCGCTTGGCGCAAAAATATGCCGTTACCTGCGGTGGCGGCCATAACCACCGCATTGGTCTATGGGACGCGTTTTTGATCAAAGAGAACCACATTGCCGCCTGTGGAGGCATTCAAGCAGCCGTTGCACAAGCACGCAAGCTGGCCAGCGACCTGCCAGTGGAAGTGGAAGTGGAAACCTTTGAAGAGCTGGATCAGGCGTTGGCAGCGGGTGCCGACATTATTATGCTCGACAACTTCGCCATTGAAGACCTGCACGTTGCGGTAGAAATTAACGGCGGCAGAGCCACCCTGGAAGCATCAGGCAATGTGGACGACGCTACGCTACGGGCAATCGCCGATACCGGCGTTGACTGTATCTCTAGCGGTGCGCTAACCAAGGATATCGCCTCAATCGACTTATCGATGCGCATAACCCGCAGCTATAGCGTGTAGCTAGACTTACGTTTCCACGGCGTTAAGTGCCTTGGAAAGTCGATACCGCTTGAGCGATTCACCACTGCGCTCCACCCACTGCTCGCCGTGGTTTTCCCAGCCGCGGCGCATTAGACGCTCGTAAAGCACCGAACTGGCCTCAATCTCCACCTTGCCTTTGCCCTGTTCGAGCAGCATACGCTCAGCGTGAACCAGCAACGTGGTGCCAATGCCGCGACCAGCAAGAGAAGGCCAGACATAGAGCGTTTCAATTCGCCCGGCATCTAAATCTACTTCCAAAAACCCCACGCAGCGTCCATCACAGGTAGCAATTAACGTGGTATACAGCGCTTGCCGCACTGCCCAGGCACTGCCTTCACGGGGTAGCGCTTGCGCCCATGCCCGCCGCTCATCTAGCGTATAGTGGGTAGCAGCCCCTTGCATGACGGCGTGGTAAAACACTTCTGCCTGATCGGCGGCATCGCGTGCCAGTGCCGCGCGATACATAACCCGCGCACTCGTTGGCGCTTGCTGCTCATCGCTATTACTCATGCGTCACCTCTGCACTGTTCAGCTAACATTTGGTCAATGCCTATTCAAGCAAGACCTCTTCGATCACGCCGCTTTAGATCACACCCTATTGGGTCACGCTTAAGCCATCGGCTGCTTTATACTGTTTTATATTACGCCAATAAATCCTAGCAAAAGGCAGTGTGATGGACGATGCCCCTAACAGCGAGCACTTTACGCTATCGCCCATTGGCCACATGGCCAGCGACTACCCTGACAAATTCGGCATTCCGCGCCAACCAGGGCTCGCACCCGCGGCTAACGCCAAGCTTGTGCTCGCCGCCCCCTACAATGACCCTCTCGCCGTGCGTGGTTTAGAAGACTTCAGCCACCTGTGGTTAAGCTTTATATTTCATCAAAGCCCGCAACGCTGGTCGCCGCTGGTGAGGCCGCCACGGTTGGGCGGTAATAAAAAAGTGGGCGTTTTTGCCAGCCGTAGCACCCATCGCCCTAATCGTCTGGGGCTATCACTGGTAAGGCTAGTCGGTATCGACACTCAGCAAGGCGTCGTTTTGGCGTTACAGGGCTGCGACTTAGTGAGCGGCACGCCGGTGGTTGATATCAAACCCTACTTGCCCTGGGCTGAATCTCAGCCTGATGCAAAGGCTGGTTTTGCGCCGCAGACGCCGTCACTGTTGGCGGTGTCGTTTCACCCAGCGGCACTGGACACCCTCACCCAACGCTCAGACAGCGCCACGCTGCATGCATTAATTGAGCAAGTACTAAGCCAGGACCCACGGCCCGCCTATAAGCAAAAAGAGTTAGCGTCTGATCGACTTTACGGGGTACGCCTACGCGATGTAGACGTTAAGTTTCGTCAGCGTCAACAAGGCGAAGCCACCACCTTAGAGGTGATGGCTATCGAACCTTACGACGAGCGATAAAACAATGATGACGTTTTAAGCGGGAAAGGTAATACCCAGGCGGCGACCAACTTCTTCATACGCCTCAATCACGCCGCCCAACCCCTGGCGGAAGCGATCCTTATCCAGTTTTTCACGGGTGTTAGCGTCCCAAAGGCGGCAACCATCCGGCGAGAACTCATCCCCCAATACCACCTCACCCTTGAAGACACCAAACTCAAGCTTGTAGTCCACCAACAGCATATCGCCCTCGGCAAACAGCGCCTTGAGGATATGATTGACCTTGAAAGTCAGCGTCTTCATCTTGGCTAACTGTTCGGGGGTTGCCCAACCGAAGGTCTCCGCCAACGACTCGTTAATCATCGGGTCGCCCTTCTCGTCGTTCTTCAAGAACAGCTCGAAGGTAGGCGGTGTTAGTGCAATACCCTCTTCCACACCTAACCGTTTTACCAAACCACCGGCGGCGATATTGCGCACTACGCACTCCACCGGGATCATCTGCATTTTTTTGACCAGACTCTCCGTACTGGAGAGCTGTTTTTCAAAGTGAGTGGGAATGCCCGCTTCCTGCAGCCGCTCCATAATGAAGGCGTTAAAGATGTTATTGACCATTCCCTTACGGGCCAGCGACTCCACTTTTTTGCCATCGAAGGCGCTGGTGTCATCACGAAAGTTAAGCACCAACAAATCCGGATCGTCGGTGGTATACACAGATTTCGCCTTACCGGCGTAGAGTTCTTGGCGCTTTTCCATGGGGGCTCCGTAAGGGATCAAGGGTCAATAAATTAACGTAAATAACCGGAGACACGCTCAAGCAGCTCGCGCTGATCATCGGCGCTGAATGCCCGTTCGCTGGCGTTGATGGCACGCAGGATCGTCTTGTCGCCGTCAGGCTGTAAGGCAAGGCGGATCTCTTGGGACATTTTGCGTACGTCCGCGCTGAATACCATTTGCAGCGGGTTACGATTGCGCTCGGTTTCGGTCATATATTCAACCAGGAACTCGTGGCTACTGGGGTCAGAGGCAAGCAAGTCGCGCTGTCCTTCCTGAGCAAAATCCAGTTCAAGGTAGTGGTTCAGTTCAGCCCATACGCGGTCCACCGGCTGCGGAATAACCACTTCCCACTCTTCACCCTGCTGGCGAACTTGTAACGTTTGCTCATCGGTAAGGCGCTGAGCGGTCCAGGAAGATGACACGCTGGCAGAAGCGCTGCGTGCACTTAGATGGCTTTCCAGTGCGTCCAGACAGCTAGTCATGGTTTGCCCACCGCTTTCACAGCGAACTTCGCTACTGCCTGCGCGCAGCGCACTCTGCAGGCGTATTTCCCCCTGGGACGTCACGATAACGCCCTGGGACGCGCTGCTCTGCAGCACATTCAGCTGTCGGCTGCGTACAAACTCTTCCAACTGCGGCCACACCGTACCGGTGTCGGCGGCCACCACTAGCCAGGTTTGATCACCGACTTCGCGGCGCTCAACGTACTCAGGCTCTAAGCCACTGCCAATAGCCAGTGATTGGGGCGGACGAATTTCTGCCGCTTCGTCAAGCCGTGTCCCTTGGGTGGCGGCTTGAGGAACCGGCAGCGCATCGCGGTAACGTTGGGGATTACGGGTCTCTGGCAACACCAACGGAGGCGCCGGAGCAGCCTCGGTGTAGTCCAGGTTACGGTCGTGGTAAAAACCATCCCGTGCGCAACCAGAGAGCGCGACAGCCGCTGCGAGTGCCAGCGGAACCCATTTAAGCGCACGTATTTCAAGCACAGAGCTCATCAAGCCACCTTAAGTCAACAAATCAGGTACCCAGCTCAACTTATCGCTGAGCTGGGTAGCAAAGGGTATTGCGCCAGGTTACTCCTCTACGACGCCTGCCATCTGCAGCGCTTCGCTCACCGTGGCGTGGTACTTTTCAGACAGCCAGGTTAGCGGTAAACGAAGGCCTGCGTCCGCATAACCCATGCGATTAAGCGCCCACTTCACGGGAATAGGATTCGACTCTATGCCCAAATTGGTGTGTAGCGGCATCAGACGGGTATTAATCTGGTGGGCTTTATCAGCATCACCGGCCACGGCAGCGGTGCACAGATCATGCATCGCCCGTGGGGCAACATTCGCCGTCACGGAGATATCGCCATGGCCACCCATCAACATAAAGTCACAGGCGGTCGCATCGTCGCCGGAGTAGAGCATAAAGCCACTGCCCTTTAGACGTGAGATTAGATCTTCCGCACGCTCCAGGTTCCCTGTTGCGTCTTTCAAACCAATAATATTATCGACATCGGCCAAGCGTAAGACGGTCTCGTTGTAGAGATCAGAGCAGGTACGGCCCGGCACGTTATACAGAATCACCGGCAGTTTGCTGCCTTCCGCGACCGCTTTAAAGTGCTGATACAGGCCTTCCTGGGTGGGCTTATTATAGTAAGGGCACACTGACAAGCAGTAATCGGCCCCGACTTCCCCGGCGTAACGCGCCAGCTCAACCGCCTCAGAAGTGGCGTTAGCCCCCGTCCCTGCGATAACCGGAATACGACCATTGACCTCTTCGACAACGCTGCGAATCACATCAAAGTGCTCCGCGAAGGACATGGTAGTAGGTTCGCCCGTCGTGCCAGCAGCCACAATGCCATCGGTGCCATTTTCGAGATGGAAGTTCACCAGACGACGAAGCGCCTCCCAGTCGATGTCGCCATTGACCTTCATAGGCGTCGCCAGGGCGACAATGCTGCCTGTGATCATCCGTTTATTCCTCACCAGCCAAAGTGTGATATCAACTATCTGTGTTTTAAGTGCTATGTATTTTACGTGCTATGTCTTTAGCAAACTGGGCGCCATCGCGATACTTTGTATAAGGCGCTGGCGTTCCACAGAGAGCAAATGGTACTCAGGCGATTCGAGCCTGTACAGCGTAAAGCGGTGCAAGTTTGTCACCGGCCTGGTTTGAGCTTTGACAACTGCCCCTGGCTTTCGTGTAATCGCGCGTGACTACTAATCTTAACACCCACCCTCAAAAGGACGCCTTATGTCTGTTGAAATTGGTCAACCCGTTGCTGACTTTTCCGCTACTGCAACTGGTGATTCCACCGTGACGCTATCGGAACTGCACGGCAAACAAGTGGTTATTTATTTCTACCCCAAAGCCAGCACCCCAGGCTGCACCACCGAGGGGGGTGACTTTCGCGACCGTAAAACCGCCTTCGATGCTGCCAATACGGTCATCCTCGGCGTCTCTCGCGACGGCCTACGTGCGCAGGAGAACTTTAAAGCCAAACAGGATTTTAATTTTGATCTTATCTCTGACAAGGACGAAAACGTCTGCACGCTGTTTGACGTTATCAAGCTCAAGAAAATGTACGGCAAGGAGCATCTCGGCATAGAGCGCAGCACCTTCTTGATTGATAAAGAGGGCAAGCTCGCCAACGAATGGCGTGGTGTTAAGGTGCCTGGTCATGTTGATGAGGTACTCGCCGCGGCTGAACAACTTAACTCTGCCAGTTAACCCCTATGCCCGCGCTGAGGATACCCAGCGCGGGCCGTGTTTAAGCGCTACGCTTACTCTTTTGCTGGGGCTTGCAAGCTACGACGCTCCTCTCGCTCCTGCATACTACGCGGCCAAGCGTAGATCAGCGCTTTCAGCAGCGTCGCTAATGGAATAGCAAAGAAAATACCCCAGAACCCCCAAATCCCGCCGAAGAACAACACCGCCACAATGATAGAAACCGGATGGATATTGTTAGTTTCAGAAAATAGTACCGGGGCTAATACGTTGCCATCCAGCGCTTGAATCACTCCATAAGCTACTAGCACATACACAAACTCCTCGCTGAGCCCGAAGTGAAACCCAGCGACCGCAGCCACCGGCAGTGTTGCCACCGCCGCCCCGATATACGGCACCAATACAGAAAACCCCACCAGAACGGCCAACAGCGCCGTATAAGGCAATCCAAAGAAGGCAAAGGTAAAGAACGTTACGGTGCCCACGATAATGATTTCAATGAACTTGCCGCGGATATAGTTGGCAATTTGATCATCCATTTCACGCCAAATACGTGATAACAGCGTGCGTTTTTGGGGCAGCAGCGACAGCATAAAGCCAACCAATACATCGCGATCCTTGAGCATGAAGAAGACCAGAATCGGCACCAGCACCAGATAAATAATCAGCGACATAATATTGCCTAGCGATGCCAGCGAAAGCGTTAAGGCGCGCTGCCCTAACTGGCTGATCTCGCGGCTCGCCACGCCTATCCAGTTCTGCATCTGGTCCGGCGTAATAATGTTGGGGTAGCGCGCTTGCAGCTCATCCAGCCAGCCTTGACCACTGGCGAACATCCTCGGTGTTTCTTGTACCAACCCCACTAACTGATTCCAAATCAGCGGCATTAAAATAAACGCCAGGGTTAACAAGACACTAATAAACGCCAGGAATACCATGATCACCGCCAGCAAATGCGGCAACCCACGGCGGGTAAGTGCGCTCACCACGCCTTGTAGTAGAAACGCAATTACCAGTGCAGTGAAAAACGGTGCCAGCATACGGCCAAACCAAATGATCGCCGCAAAACCTGCCACCAATACTACCAGCAGAATCAGCGCCTCTTCGTCGGAGAAGTAGCGCTCAACCCAGCTTTTTAAAATCGTACGCAGGGTCATGAGTGACCATCCCCGGCTTTACGAATCCAGTACACATAAACATCGTCACGCTGTTCACGGCCTTCCAGGGTATGCGCACTTTGATCGGTAAACGACGCCATATCCCGCCACGAACCGGCGTCCGTTGAACGCACCTCCAGCAACTGACCTGCTGCCAAGGTAGCTAAGGCTTGCTTAGCTTTCAGCAGTGGCAATGGGCAATGCAGCCCACAAGCGTCAAGCACCGTATCGGGTTGAAAGCCCCCGGTTTGCTCAGACATATACTCTCCCTCAAAATGACCTGCCTATTCACGGCATAGATTTGTAAATGTTGCTGCATATACATTGTGTAATAGACGCTGCCGCATAAACTGTCTTGTTAGCGATTGATTTCACTAGGTCGTCGATTTAACGGCACTTCCCCGTCTTTATCAATGTCATAGTATTAATCAATGTCATACCCTGACTGTAGCGTTTAACCATCACCCATGAGGATGCCATGCCGACCTTTCCTACCGCTTACCCAGGCTGGATATGTGCGTTCGCTTGTGCCTGTGGCAGTTTACTTTTTAGCCCCCCAAGCGTTGCCATCAACGATTACGGCCTGCCAAGCCTGGGGGCGGCGTCTACCTCGGTCAGCAATGAAGAGTACCGCCTGGGCCGCGCGTGGTTACGACAGTTTCGTGCTCAAGCCCCCCAGTGGCAAGATCCTATTACCAGCGACTACCTGGAAAGCCTGATTGCCCGGCTCGCCCCCCATAGCAAGATTAATGGTCTACGCACTATTACCGTGATGGTGGATAACGAATCGCTTAACGCCTTTGCCGTGCCTGGCGGGGTGGTAGGCATCAATTCAGGGCTGTTCGCGTTTGCCGAAGATGAAGGTGCCTTCGTTTCAGTGCTGGCGCATGAGTTGGGCCATCTCTCTCAACGCCACTATGCGCGGGGAAGCGCACGGGCAGCACAAACCCAACTGCCCGCCATGGCGGCCATGCTAGCCGGCATGCTAATTGCCGCGAGTGGCGGCGGTGATGCGGGCATAGCGGCCGCCATGGGCTCCCAAGCAGCGCTAATACAGGATCAGCTCAGCTATTCACGTTTATTTGAACAGGAAGCCGACAACCTAGGCCTCCAGGCGATGGCCGATGCGGGCTACGACCCAGAGGCCATGGTGCGCATGTTCGCCGCTATGCAGCGCATGGCCCGTCTGCAGGGCGATACACCGCCGGAGTTCCTGCTTAGCCACCCGGTCACCGATAGCCGCTTAACCGCTGCCCAGGATCGCGCTGCCCAGCTCAATGTCGCCGATGCCTATACCAGCGACACCCTTTACGACATGATGCGCGCCCGCGCCCTGTTGAGCATTTATGCCAACACGCCTGAGCAAGCGGCTTCGCGCCTTGCCCAAGAAGGCGCTGACGAGACTGCCCAGGACTATCTGGACGCCTTGATCGCTGCCCGTAACGGCCAGACTGATAATGCCTTACAACGCCTTGATCAACTTGCCAGTCAGCAGCCTGACTTTGCCATGCTCCCCGCCTCTGCCGCGAGCGTCGCCTTAGAGGCCGGTCAGTACGATGAGGCCATCCAGCGCAGCCAGCGATTGCTGCGTTTTATGCCTAACTACCTGCCTGCTCAACTGATATTGGCCGAAGCACAGCTACAGCGTGACCCTCAATCGGCTTACAACGTGTTACGGGACATGGCCGATCAGCACCCAGAAAACCCTCAGGTCTTCAATCTATTAGCTGAAGCCGCCGGACGCAGTGGTCATGATGGCTGGGGGCATTTGGCTCGCGCTGAGCACCTGCAATTGACGGGCCGGGTAGACCGCGGCATTCGCCAGCTCTCCATTGCTCGCGATGCTGCGGAACGTGAAAATGATCAGCAGGTAGTAGCCAGGATTGAACAGCGCCGCGAGGCCTTTATTGAATATCGCGAAGCGCTGGAAGATTTCAACTAAATCTAGGTCAACAAAACCTGTGTCATTGCGAGGAGCGCAGCGACGCGGCAATCTTAACCAGCGGTTGCAATATCCCCAAGATTGCTTCACTTCGTTCGCAATGACATTCGGTTAATCTTTTCTCGCTAGGCGTTGAAATTAAGCATCCGCTCCAGCGGCATCAGGGCCTTCAAACGCATCGACTCATCGACCTGAATCTCACCACTTCCCTCGCGCAATGCACCCGCCAGGTTATCCAGCGCGTTCATGGCCATCCAGGGACAGTGCGCGCAGCTGCGACAGGTAGCGCCGTTACCTGCGGTGGGCGCTTCAAACAGGGTTTTATGGGGCACCGCCTGCTGCATCTTGAAAAAGATGCCTCGGTCCGTCGCCACAATCAGCTTATCGTTAGGTAGCTCTTTAGCGGCCTTGATCAACTGCGAAGTGGAACCTGCCACGTCGGCCAGCTTCACCACCGGCTCGGGCGACTCGGGGTGCACCAAGACAGCCGCATCGGGATAGATCCGCTTAAGGTCTTCAACGCCTTTGGCCTTGAACTCTTCATGGACGATACAGGCGCCGTCCCACATCAACATATCGGCACCGGTTTTCTTCTGAATATAGCCGCCCAAATGCTTATCGGGCGCCCAGAGAATTTTCTCGCCCTTGGCCTGCAGGTGCTCAATCACCTCTACCGCAATCGATGAGGTCACCACCCAGTCAGCCCGCGCTTTAACCGCCGCCGAAGTATTGGCATACACCACCACGGTGCGATCCGGATGAGCATCGCAGAAAGCGCTGAACTCATCGGCAGGGCAGCCAATGTCCAGCGAACAGGTTGCTTCAAGGGTGGGCATGAGTACGCGCTTTTCCGGCGACAGTATCTTGGCGGTCTCGCCCATAAAACGGACACCGGCGACAACCAGCGTGGTGGCGTCGTGACGGGCACCAAAGCGTGCCATTTCTAGCGAATCGGCAACGCAGCCGCCGGTCTCTTCAGCGAGTTGCTGAATAGCATCATCGGTGTAGTAATGCGCGACCAAAACAGCGTTATGAGCTTTCAATAGCTGCTTGATTTCTTCGACCCTTGCCAAATCTTCCGCCGGAATCCGGGTCGGACAGTACGCAACGGGCAACGGAGCACTCAGCTCTGCTTGAGTAGTCATAATAGTCATCGTGTCTACCACTGTGACGAGCAGGGAATCCCCCTGCTAAACACTGGGTCACGGCACAGGCGCGTTTCGCTCTATTCCCGCACCGCTCGCGTGCGATCGGCCGCTACGTCTCTCGTGGTGGCCTATCGTCTGAATATCTATTCTAGCCCATTCTGATTGGAAATAGCTGCCCACTGCAAACAGATTGTCACGTAGAGGCATTACCCAAAAGTGCTTCTCACCCGCATAGCAAAACGCCCCTGGCAGCTATGCTGCCAGGGGCGTTGAATCTGGTGGGTCGTGCAGGATTCGAACCTGCGACCAATTGATTAAAAGTCAACTGCTCTACCAACTGAGCTAACGACCCAAATTTGCGCTGCTACATCATCATACTGTCTTCGTTCACAACCACCCGACGCCACTTGCTGTTTAAACATATCGTAAAAACAACGGCTTCAATGGTGGGTCGTGCAGGATTCGAACCTGCGACCAATTGATTAAAAGTCAACTGCTCTACCAACTGAGCTAACGACCCGCCTGAACGGATGCATATCCTACGCTTACACCCTTTTGATAGCAAGTGTTTTTTAGTCTCGGATAACAGAAATGAATCATACAACGTGCCTGACTGATCAATATAAACCGGTTCAGGCACGTTCACTTACCTATTTAGCGGGCTTTGTTAACGGGCTTTGCTTTTCGGTTTACGCATCGCTTGAACCGGCTTACGCTTGTGCTTATCGCGGTTCCAGCGGTTCTTTTCATCAGGCGTCAACGCAGGCACTTTACGGGTTTCTAAGTTAGCCAATGTCGCTAAGTCGTCCACCTCATCCTGGTTAAGTTCAACCCATTCACCGGCTTTAGCGCGCTTATCGAGGAAGATGTTGCCGTAACGCACGCGTTTCAGGCGACTCACCGTGAGGGCTTGCGACTCCCAAAGGCGCCGCACTTCGCGGTTACGACCTTCCAAAATTACCACGTGGAACCAGGTATTGATGCCTTCGCCGCCAAACTCCTGCACATCCGTGAAGCGAGCCGGGCCGTCTTCCAGCATAACGCCATCGACCATCGCCAGGATATGCTCCCGCTTCACTTCACCCATTACGCGAACGGCATACTCACGCTCCACCTGGGTAGAGGGATGCATCAAGCGGTTGGCCAACTCGCCATCCGTGGTAAACAGCAGCAAACCGCTGGTGTTAATATCCAGGCGACCAATCGCAATCCAGCGCTCGCCTTTCAAGCGCGGCAAGCGTTCAAATACGGTGCGCCGACCTTCCGGGTCTTTGCGTGTGCACAACTCGCCTTCCGGCTTGTTGTACATAATCACTCGACGCGGCACTTCCTCTTCAGGGCGCAGCGATACCGGGCGGTCATCAAAGCTGACTTTATCCCGCGCTTCAACACGGTCACCCAGCTTGGCCACCTGGCTATTCACCTTTACACGGCCATCGGAAATTGCCGTTTCCATCTCACGCCGTGAGCCAAGGCCTGCGCGGGCCAGGACTTTTTGCAGCTTTTCGCTGGTAGGGGGCGTGGTGCTATCACTCTGACTCATGGTCGTCTGACCTCACATCGGTAGTCTGCGTGCGCTCGCGCTCTTCTTCGTTCGCGCGCTGCGCACGTGCCGCCAACCGTGCCTGTAAATCGGCAAAGCTTAGCGGCTGGGTTAACGCCGTCTCGGCGTGCGTATCGGCTGTTTCAGCCGACGTTATGTCTTCTTTCTGGGGTGGCGCATCCTGCACCGTTTTGATCGTTTCGTCTAGTGCTTCGTGGTCTGAACCGGTGTCTTGTTCTTCCTGGATGACAGTATCATTGGTCATCCCTGTGTCTTCAGGTATTTCGCTCTCGTCCCAGTTCGCCAGGGTGTGCATCGGCGGCAGCGCATCGAGCGTTTTTAATCCAAAGTCATCTAAAAAGCTCCGCGTGGTGGCATATACCGCCGGGCGCCCCGGCACATCCCGGTGGCCCACTACGCGAATCCAACCGCGCTCCGCCAGGGTGCGCATGATTGAACTGCTTACACTGACCCCACGCACCTCTTCGATATCGCCACGAGTAACCGGCTGGCGGTAGGCGATCAGCGCCAGCGTTTCCAGCAGCGCCCGTGAGTAGCGCTGGGGGCGCTCGTCCCATAACCGCGACACCCATTGCGACAGACGCGGGCGAATGCGTAGCTGATAGCCTGAGACCGTTTCCAATAACTCTAGTGCCCCAGCCGAATGGCGCAGCTGTAAGCGCTCAAGGACATCGCGAAACTCCTTGCGAGTCGGGCATTCGCCTTCAAGAAAAAGCGTTTCTAGACGTTCAAGGGGTAACGGTTCACCAGCGGCCAGGAGCGCTGCTTCAATAATGTCATCTAACGCGTTGGCGGCGTTACTCATGGCGTCTCTTCTCCAGGTTCAAAGGCGGACTCACCATAGGCATCGTCTTCTATCTCGTTCTCCTCAAAAGCGCCCTCTTCGTCGTCGGCCAGGGCGGCACGCCGAGCACGTACGTGAATCGGCGAAAGCGGTGCATTCTGAACAATTTCAATCATGGCTTCTTTGGCCAGCTCTAGAATTGCCATAAAGGTCACGACCACGCCAGCCCGCCCTTCTTCTAAGGTGAACAGCGCTTCAAAGGGGGTATAACGTTGATGCGCATCATCGTGGCTGAGTAACTCCATAATCTTGAGCATGCGCTCGCGGGTAGATAGCACCTCGCGACTGATCTGGTGGGCTTGCACCAGCTCGGCGCGCTTGAGAATATCCGAAAGCGCGCTGAGCAATTCATCCAATTCCACCTCAGGGTGAATCACACGAGATTCCAGCGGAGGTAAGCCCGCCTGCACGCTGAACCAGTCACGCCCCATGCGCGGTAGCGTATCCAGTGTCTCGGCTGCCTCTTTGAGGCGTTCGTACTCCTGCAGGCGTCGGATAAGCTCTGCGCGAGGATCCTCCTCATCATCGCCCTCAGCCTTCGGTGGGCGCGGCAACAGCGTTCGCGACTTGATCTCAGCGAGCATAGCGGCCATCAGCAGGTACTCACCCGCCAGCTCGATCTCCATGGCCTTCATCAGCTCCACATACTCGATGTACTGGTGAGTAATGGTGGCCACATTGATGGTCAGAATATCCAGATTCTGACGCCGAATCAGGTAGAGCAGTAAATCCAGCGGGCCTTCAAAAGTCTCCAGAAAGACGCGCAGTGCCTCGGGAGGAATATACAAATCCTCCGGCATTTGCGTTATCTGCTCATTGAACAGGCGCCCAAACGAAACCGCCACTGGGTCAGTGGTCGCAGCGTCAGGATTTTCTAGCTCAGTCGTATCGCTTGGCGTCTCGCTCACGCGGGTCGGCTCTCCTGGTAAAAGGGGATCAACACAATCGCACAGTTTAGCAAAGTCGACACCCTTAGCGACGCCCAAGTCGCAGGTAATGAAAGCGCATCACCCTGCCTCCACCGCTTTACGATAGCGTCCTTCGTAATCAAACAGCTTGTCGCGGATTTGGAAATGCCGACCCACTTTACGGCCTACGACAAAATCAGGATGGCGCAGGCGGCGCTGCTCGGCGACTACCTCATCAGCGCTCAACGGCTGCCATTTGCCGCCTGGTGCGCGCAGGTGATAGCGCAGAAATGCGGCATAAAAGGCGCGCCGTTGAGCAGGCGTTTCCAGTGCGAACCACTCGGAGAGCTGGGTGCCATCTTCATCGTGGTAAGTCACTTTCAAACGCGGCAGGCCACGACCATTGGTCGTCGCTTCCAGTTGCATACCGCTTACTCGCAATACTTTGGCATCTTTCAGCTTTAGGGCATCTTTTAGCTTGTCATCTGCGTCCACCAACAGCTTGTCGCAGCCATGGCAGCGCCGGGCAGCGATATCATTTTCGGCACCGCACTCATCGCAAACTTTAAAGCGAAACCGGAAGTCACACTGATGGCGCTTACCCTCATCATCTTCCATTAGCCCCTGGCACCGGCGGCCAAAGTGCTCGATGACGATGTCACCATCTCGCTTGCCCCAGTATAGGTTGGCATGGCCGCAAGCGGGGCACTCGACTTGAACCGGCTCACTATCGCTATCTGGCTTCGGTTCGCCCACTTCCGGCGCGAAGATATCCCAGGGATTACCGGCGTAATCCAGAATCAGGCAGTCGTTTTTGCCCGGCGACAAACGCAGTCCTCTACCCACCATCTGTTGATAAAGGCTAACCGACTCAGTGGGGCGTAAAATAGCGATCAGATCCACGTGGGGAGCATCGAAACCGGTGGTCAGCACCGCGACGTTAACCAGATATTTCAGCTCACGTGCTTTGAAGACATCAATCAGCGCTGTGCGCTCCTGGGAGGGGGTCGCACCGGTGATAAGCGCCGCTTCGGCTCGCGGCAAATAGCCGATAATTTCTTCGGCATGGGCCACCGTGGCGGCAAAGATCATTATCCCCTGGCGATCAGCCGCGCGTTCGACGATTTGCCCGATAATACCCGGCGTTGCCCGGCTACCCGCCACCACGCGATTGAGTTCCTCCTCCTGAAAAAAACCGCTTGAAGAGGGATTAAGGGCTGAGAAATCATAGCCCTCAATGGCCATATCCAGGCGTTTGGGGGCCGCCAGATAACCCTGCTTCACCATCAGCCGCAGCGGCTGCTCAAAGACACAGTCGCGAAAAAAGCTCTCTTCACTGCCCCTGACCATACCGTGGTGATGGCGGTAATAGATAAACCCCTGCCCTAACCGATACGGCGTCGCAGTGAGCCCGAGAATTTTAAGCTGTGGGTTTTGGCTCCGCAGGTGTTCAATCACCTGGCGGTAGCTTGCGTCCTCGTTAAGCGATACGCGGTGACTCTCATCGATGACCAGCAAGGTAAAATTAGCGTCATTAAAGCGATCTAAGTTGCGCACCACCGACTGCACCGAGCCAAAGACCACTTGCCGACTCGCCTCTTTACGCTTTAGGCCCGCGCTAAAAATATCGGCCTCAAGCCCATAAGCCTGATACTTGGCATGGTTCTGCTCCACCAGCTCGCGTACGTGAGCGAGCACCAGTACACGCCCACGCGCAAGACGCGCCAGCTCGGCAATCACCAGGGATTTACCGCTGCCGGTAGGCAGCACCACCAACGCCGGCTCACTGGAAGCACGAAAATGCACGACCACCCGTTTTACCGCTTCCTGTTGGTAGGAGCGCAATTGGGGCGTCTGGGCTATGGATGAGAAAGGCGGCCCTGAGGCCGCCTTGTGGTGTTGCGTCATCATTCACCTATGCGGGTGTATCCGTTAGCCCAACCAAACGCGAGCGTTGCGGAATAGGCGCAGCCAAGCACCATCTTCAGTCCACTCCGCCGGACGCCAAGAGTTGGTGACCGCCCGAGCGACACGTTCAGGGTGCGGCATCATGATAGTCACGCGGCCATCGGGCGTGGTTAGCCCCGTAATACCCGACGGCGAGCCGTTAGGGTTCGCCGGGTAGCGGGTCGTCACTTGGCCATAGTTGTCGATGTAGCGAAGCGCAATCTGGCTGCTCGACTGCATGCTACGCAGATGAGCGCTGTCACGGAACGCCGCCTGCCCCTCACCATGAGCAACCGCAATGGGCAGCTTGGAGCCTTCCATGCCGGCAAGCAGAATCGAAGGACTCTTCTCAACCCGCACCATGGAGACCCGCGCTTCAAACTGCTCAGACTCATTGCGGACAAAGGTCGGCCAATTTTCAGCGCCAGGAATCAACGATTTGAGCTGAGAGAGCATCTGACAGCCATTGCAGACACCCAATGAGAAACTATCGTCTCGGGCGAAGAACGCCGCAAACTGTTCACGGGCGCGTTCGTTGAACAGCACCGATTTAGCCCATCCGCCGCCTGCGCCTAGCACGTCGCCATAAGAGAAGCCGCCACAGGCGACAAGGCCCTTGAATTCATCCAGCGAAACACGCCCTTCAAGGATGTCACTCATGTGTACGTCAACTGCTTCAAACCCGGCTTTATCGAAGGCCCAGGCCATTTCCACCTGGCCATTGACGCCCTGCTCGCGCAGTACGGCCATGGCAGGTTTAGCGGTATTAACAAACGGTGCGCTTATGTCGTCGTTGATATCAAACGTGGGCGTCGCGGAGAGCCCTGGATCACGGCTATCGAGCAGGTTGTCGAATTCGTTCTTGGCGCACTCAGGGTTATCGCGCAGCGCCTGCATGCGATAACTGGTTTCAGCCCAGGTGCGCTGAGTGAGCAGACGCGTGGTTTCCAGCAAGGGCTCTTCAAATAGCGTGACGCGCACTTGGTCGTCGTAACGGGGACGAGCAATCACGCCACAGGTTTCGATACCGGCCACGGCAAACTGCGCCAGCACTTCTTCAGTGTGTTGGCGATTGACTTGAATGACCGCGCCGAGCTCTTCGGAGAACAGTGCATTCAGCGCCTCTACCGGTTCATCGATCATCCAATCGAGCTTGATCTCAAGCCCCGCATGGGCAGCAAAGGCCATTTCTAACAGAGTGACCAACAGGCC
This sequence comes from Vreelandella arctica, assembly GCF_037070215.1. NCBI lineage: Bacteria > Pseudomonadati > Pseudomonadota > Gammaproteobacteria > Oceanospirillales > Halomonadaceae > Vreelandella > Vreelandella arctica. Next base: position 41,267 of record NZ_JBANSN010000018.1, read on the forward strand.
GCCATCGCTGCGATCGTGGTAGGCCAATAGCTTACCGTCGCGGTTAAGGCCCTGAATGACCTCGAAGAAGGCTTTAATATCCTCCGGATCGTCTACATCAGGGCAGTCGTTACCCACCTGGCCGTATACCTGCGCCAAGGCAGAACCACCCAAGCGGTTCTGACCGCTGCCCAGGTCGATCAAAATCAGATCAGATTCATCTTGATCCAGATTGATCTGCGGCGTAAGCGTTGCCATTGCATTGGTGACCGGCGCGAAGCCCGTGACGACCAGCGAAAGCGGCGACGTTACGCTCTTGTCTTCGCTTTCACCTTGGTCGTTCTCATCAGTCCAGGCGGTGCGCATGGACATCGAATCCTTGCCCACCGGAATCGCAATGCCCAATGCCGGGCACATCTCCATGCCCACGGCGTAAACAGCATCATAAAGCGCTTGATTTTCACCGGGGTGGTCAGCAGCGCTCATCCAGTTAGCGGAGAGTTTGATATCGCTAAGCTTGGCAATTGGCGCGGCCGCCAGATTGGTAATTGCTTCGGCAACGGCCAAGCGAGCGCTTGCCGCGGGGTTGATCAACGCCACCGGCGGACGCTCCCCCAACGCCATGGCTTCACCGGCGAGGGTGTCATAGCTTGCCGTGGTAACCGCCACATCGGCTACCGGCACCTGCCAGGGGCCGACCATTTGATCACGGGCCACTTGGCCGGTAATCGAGCGATCGCCAATGGTGATCAGGAAGCTTTTGGAGGCGACTGTCGGCAGGCGCAGCACCCGATCCAGCGCTTCGCGAAGGTCAAGATTATCGAGCATCATGCCCGAGAGTTCGGGATCGTGGCGTTCAAACTCACGCTGCATTTTGGGTGCTTTGCCGAACAGCACGCTCATCGGCAAATCGACCGGCTTGCTGCTGAAATGGCCATCGCGCACTTCCAAATGGTGCGCTTCCATCGCTTCACCAACTACGGCATAAGGGCAACGTTCGCGCTTACACAGCGCGTCAAAGGTGTCCAGGTCTTCGGGCGCGACGGCTAGCACGTAGCGCTCTTGCGCCTCATTGCACCAGATTTCCAGCGGGCTCATGCCCGGCTCAGCATTTGGCACCGCGCGCAAATCAAAGCGGCCGCCACGGTTGCCGTCTTTGACAAGCTCCGGCAAAGCGTTGGAAAGCCCGCCTGCGCCCACATCGTGAATAAAGCGGATGGGGTTGTGATCGCCCAGCGCCCAGCAGCGGTCTATGACTTCTTGAGCGCGACGCTCGATTTCCGGGTTTTCGCGCTGTACCGAGGCGAAATCCAAATCGGCGCTGGAGGTACCGGACGCCATGCTGGAGGCAGCACCGCCGCCCAGACCAATCAGCATCGCCGGGCCGCCCATCACAATCAGCTTGCCACCGACCGGGATATCGCCCTTTTGGACGTGATGAGCACGAATATTGCCATAACCACCGGCGAGCATGATCGGCTTGTGGAAACCGCGCCGCTCAATACCGCCTTCGTTCAGGGATTCCTGCTCGTAAGTGCGGAAATAGCCGGTTAGATTGGGGCGACCAAACTCATTGTTGAACGCGGCCCCACCAATCGGGCCTTCGAGCATAATGTTAAGCGCCGACTCCATGCGCCCCGGCTTGCCGTAATCAAACGCTTCCCAAGGCTGCACGAACTCAGGAATGCGCAGGTTGGAGACAGTAAAACCTGACAGACCGGCTTTGGGTTTACCGCCGATACCCGTGGCGCCCTCATCGCGGATCTCCCCACCCGAGCCGGTTGCAGCGCCGGGGAAGGGGGCAATCGCGGTGGGGTGATTGTGGGTTTCGACCTTCATCAGGATGTGAATAGGCTCCTGATGCGTGGCGTAAAGAGCACGCTCGTCCTCTGCTCCTGTCAGCGGCGTTGCAAAGAACCGCCCACCCTGGCTGCCCTTGATGACAGCGGCATTATCACTGTAAGCGGAAAGCACATTGTCCGGCGACGACGCAAAGGTGTTCTTGATCATCTTGAACAGCGAGTGGCTTTGCGGCTCGCCGTCGATGATCCAGTCGGCGTTGAAAATTTTGTGACGGCAGTGCTCGGAGTTGGCCTGGGCAAACATCATCAGCTCAACATCGCTGGGGTTACGCCCTAATTCGTTGAAGGCATCTACCAAGTAATCAATTTCATCTTCTGCCAGCGCCAGCCCCAGCGCTTGGTTGGCTGTCGCTAAGGCTTCCCGGCCCCCTGCTAGAATATCCACACTACCCAACGGCGCCGGGTCGTGCTGGGCAAACAACTTAGCGGCGTCTGAAGCATCGGATAGCACGGTTTCAGTCATACGGTCATGCAGCAGTGCCGCCAGCGCGTTCAGGCTCTCTTCATCCGGCATGTCGGTAAAGCTGACCCGATAATCGATGCCGCGCTCGATACGGCTAATCTGGCGCAATCCGCAATTGTGGGCGATATCGGTCGCTTTAGACGACCAGGGCGACTGGGTACCCAAACGCGGCACCACTAAAAAACGCTGGGCGTTTTTCGGAACCTCAACGCTTGCGTGAGCCGGCACATAGTCCAGCAACTGCACCAAACGCGCGTGGGCGGTATCATCCAGCGTCTTGCTGTGGTTATGAGCGTTAAGATCGATGAAATGAACATAGTGGGCAGACAGCGCTTCCACCTCGGGAACACGTTCACGCAGCACCGTTAACAGCCGAGCATAACGGAAGGCAGAAAGGGCGGGCGCGCCTCGCAGTTCGAGCATATCCTGAAGCCTCTAGAGCAGGGAAATTCGAGCAGGGAAATCACCGGGCCGCTAGGCGGCCGTGCTTTTATGATAGCGAAAAACGCCTATGATACTGGAAACCAGCCACCACACGAAATCAACAAGGTGACAGCGTGACCTGGGCTGGGTATCGTGGCAGCTTGTTTCATGCCGACAAGACGCCATGCTGACGTTGATTTGCCGACATTTTATTGCCCGTGCCAGCGCTTATTATGCGTTAACTGCCGTTACGCTTTTGACCATGGTACCCACTCTCTCTCTTGTTCCCCCAGGCGAGCATTTAACGCATATCAGCACAAAAGACTTTATTACCGTTCACACCCGCAATACTCCCACGACCTATTACGAAGGCCGCCAGGGCCCTACCGGTTTTGAGTATGAGTTGATGCATCGCTTTGCTGACTATCTGGGAGTGAGCCTTAACCTTGATGCCAGCCACCACCCAGAAAGCGTCCTGCCTGCGGTGCGTGATAAAGGAGACCTAGGTGCAGCAGCGCTGCCACTGCTGCCTGACAGCCCCGGTATTCACTACACTCGCCCCATCATTCAAATGCAGCCGCTGGTGGTTTACCGCCGCGGCCTGAATGGCATTAAAGAGCCGAGTGACCTTGTCGGCTTAGAACTTGGCACGCTCAGCGAAGCCGGTACCGATGAAGCGCTGCGCGACCTTCAGCGGCGTCATCCTACCTTGAGCTGGAAAGAGTCTCACGAGCTTGAAGTCGCCGAACTGCTGGCGCGCGTTGAAGACGGCACCCTGGATGCCGCGGTCATTTTCGAGCATCAGTTTCGTTTAAATCGGCTTTTTTTCCCCAACGTAGAACGTGGTTTCATACTCGGGGACCCACTTTCCATGGCATGGGCGGTGCCTAGCGGTCGCGGCTTAGGATTGCTTGAAGCCGCCAATCGCTTCCTACAAGACCTTCAGGAAAGCGGCACGCTTGATCGGCTGGTAAGCCGCTACTTCGGCCATGACGACTATTTAGAGTATGTCGGCACGCGCACCTTTCTTGATCACCTTGATGCACGCTTGCCCCGTTACACGGAACTGTTCCAGCAGGCTGCCCGCGAAACAGAGTTTGACTGGAAGTTATTAGCGGCAGTGGGGTATCAGGAATCCCACTGGGACCCAGACGCCGTCTCGCCAACGGGCGTGCGTGGTTTGATGATGCTGACCAACCCCACGGCGGGTGAAATGGGCGTGACGGACCGCACAGACCCCGCCCAGAGCATTGACGGCGGTGCCCGCTATTTACGCAGTATTAAAGACCGCTTACCGGAAGGCATCACCGGCGATGATCGCCTGTTTATGGCCATGGCGGCCTACAACGTGGGTCTTGGCCACCTTTATGACGCGCGTAAGATTGCGGAAATGCGTGGCGGCGACCCCGACAGCTGGCAAGATGTGCGCGCGGCGCTACCGCTATTACAGCAGCGTGAATGGCATAGCCAAACGCGTCACGGCTACGCCCGTGGCGGTGAGCCGGTGATATACGTACGCAACATCCGTCGTTATTACGAAATGATTCAATATGTGGAACGTAGTCGTCAGCAATTTTTTCAACTAGAACAAACATCTGTCAACGATGACCCGCTGGTATTGTTTGAACTTGTGCCGCCGCTTGATTAACAGCGTCGTAGCATTTCCAATTCAGTATTACTGATTCAATTGCTTGCGCCGGGCGGCGAAGAAACCCTTCAGCAGCTTTTGCGAGGCTGCGCTCAATACCCCACCGGTCACCGCGATCTGATGATTAAACCACGGCTGTGCCAACAGGTTAGCCTTTGATTCGACCATGCCCGCACGGGGTTCGGCGGCCCCGTAGACTAGGCGGGCCAGACGAGCATGAATCATCGTGCCCGCACACATCATACAGGGCTCCAGGGTGACAAACAGCGTGCAGCCTTCAAGGCGATAGTTGCCCTGGTGCTTGCCCGCCTCGCGTAGGGCACGAACTTCCGCATGGCCGCTAGGGTCGCAGCTGGCCACCGGCGCATTACACCCCACACCAATAATCTCTCCCTGCGCATCGACAACCACTGCCCCTACAGGCACCTCGCCCGCCGCCGCGGCCAGGTGGGCTTGGTCAAGCGCCCGGTGCATGTAAAATTCATCGCTGCGCATAAACGTAAACTCCGCTAAGGTAGCAAAACGATCGTATGAAAGGGGTGCCCGGCGCCGTGGCAACTCATTACTTTCACCGATAGCATTCTTTCACCGACCGCATTCGATAGAGACAGCCGCAAGGATACCGAGAATGACAGACGCGCTGAACAAATTGGTAGCGTTACTAGAGCTAGAAACGCTGGAAGAGACGCTATTTCGTGGTCAGAGCCAGGATCTAGGCTTTCCTCAGCTTTACGGTGGCCAGGTTCTTGGCCAAGCGCTGGCGGCCGCCGCGCGCACTGTGCCAGACGAGCGTCGCCCGCACTCTCAACATGGCTACTTTCTGCGCCCCGGCGACCCCCATCGCCCCGTTGTCTATCAAGTGGATACCATTCGCGACGGCGGCAGCTTTACCACCCGCCGCGTTACTGCCATTCAAAAAGGTCGGCCGATCTTTTTCTGCAGCGCCTCTTTTCAGAGCGAGGAAGCAAGCTTTAGCCATCAGCGCGACATGCCGAATGTCGCCACCCCCGAGGCGCTGCTAGAGAGCGGCGATGCCAAACATGACCGCTTTCCCGGCCACCCCATTGAGTTTTTGCATCTCACGGGCAACCCCGACAACGGCACGCCTGCAGGCCAGTGTTTGTGGTTTCGCCTTTCAGGCACACTGCCAGACGACCCGGCCCTGCATCGCCACCTGCTCTCGTACGCCTCTGACTTCAACCTGCTGACCACCAGCCTGATTCCCCACGGCATCGAGTACCGCGACCCCAAGCTGCGCATCGCCAGCCTAGACCACGCCTTATGGCTACACCAGGACACACGCCTGGACGATTGGCTGCTGTATGTTATCGATTCACCCTGGGCAGGCGGCGCTCGCGGGCTGGCGCGGGGGCATATTTATAGTCGCGACGGTCGATTAGTGGCCTCTACCGCTCAAGAAGGGCTAACGCGTTATTCACAAAACTAAACAGATACTCTCTCAAACATTTACGCCCGCTTATTAGCGGGCGTAAATAGTTACCAGAATGCTGCGGTTTATTAGCCACCGTAAACGTCGTTGATAGACGTTAGCGGATAGTGCGCAGGAAACGGTTTGCGCGCCACGCCAGAGTCAACCGCGGCTTGGGCAACCGCCGAGGTGACTCGCGCCAACAGGCGAATATCGACAGGCGTGGGAATGATGTACTCGCGGCCAAAACTCATCTCGGTGCGCTCGTAGGCATCCAGCACTTCCTGAGGAACCGGCTCTCGGGCCAGATCTTTCAGCGCATGCACGGCGGCCAGTTTCATCTCTTCGTTAATGCGTGTAGCACGAACATCCAGCGCACCACGGAAGATAAACGGGAAGCCCAGCACGTTGTTGACCTGGTTCGGGAAATCCGAACGGCCAGTGGCCATGATCACATCCGGGCGCGCTTCGCGGGCAACGTCAGGATGAATTTCCGGATCCGGATTAGTGCAGGCAAAAATCACTGGGTCTGGCGCCATTTTCTTGACCTGTTCAGCGGAGAGCAGGCCCGGGCCGGAAAGGCCGATAAATACGTCAGCGTTGTCGATGGCATCATCCAAGGTGCGCATCTCGGTATCGCGGGCGAATTCAGCCTTGTATTCGTTGATGCCTTCGCGGTCCGTGTGAATGACACCACGGCGATCAAGCATCACAAGATTGTCTTTACTTGCGCCACAGGAGACCAGCAGGCGCATGCAGGCAATCGCCGCCGCTCCTGCGCCCATGCAAACAATCTTAACGTCTTGGATACGTTTACCAGCGATCTCCAGCGCATTGAGCATGCCTGCCGCCGTGACAATCGCGGTGCCGTGCTGGTCATCGTGGAAGACCGGAATACTGCAGCGCTCAATCAGGGCTTTTTCAATTTCAAAGCACTCCGGCGCCTTGATATCTTCAAGGTTGATGCCACCCCAGGTATCGGCAATGCGCGCGACGGTATCGATAAACGCCTGTGGGCTTTCCGCATCCACCTCGATATCCACCGAGTTAATGCCAGCAAAGCACTTAAACAGCACGCCTTTGCCTTCCATGACTGGCTTACTCGCCAGTGGGCCCAGATTACCTAAGCCAAGAATAGCGCTGCCGTCGGTGATAACGGCAACCAGATTACCCTTGCCGGTATAGCGGTAGGCATTTTCCGCATCCCTGGCGATTTCAAGCACTGGCTCAGCCACGCCTGGGCTATACGCCAGCGCCAAATCCCGTGCCGTTGCGGTGGGTTTGGTCAACTCCACCGACAGCTTACCGGGAATCGGTTTTGCGTGATAATCCAAAGCAGCCTGCTTAGTTGCATCCGTCATGGTCAGAGTCCAGTTAACATAAAGTAGATAAGTCGTTTCAGAATATAGAAAAAACCTATGCGCCTCAAGCTCGCCGTCAACTCATATCAAAACGCCCGTTTAACTGAATTTTACCTTCATATTCGCCACATTTCGCAGATATTTGCTGAAACTTATGTAAAACAGCGTTAGTCATAACGCTTTACTTATTGCTGTACCGCAACATTAGCGCAGCATTTGTGAAAATTTTTTCCACAAAAATATAGCTGGTTTTTTAGCGAGACAACAAAAAACCCACGCCGCGGCGTGGGTTTTGCGCAAGTACGACCTGTACTTGCGATATGGCTATCCGAGTTGGATTAGCCGCGCTTAACAGCAGCGCCGAAACGCTTGTTGAAGCGCTCTACGCGGCCACCAGTGGTCGCTTGCTTCTGCTTACCAGTATAGAACGGGTGGCAGTTGGAGCACACATCCAGAGAGAAGTCCTGACCTGAAGTAGAACCTACCTGGAAATTAGCACCGCAAGAACAGTTGGCGGTGACCGTGTTGTAATTCGGGTGGATACCTTGTCTCATCTCGAACCTCACGAAGCTATATGCCGCCACCTGATCTCGTGCCAGGCACCGCATACGGGTTTGGAAAAACTACTAACCGGTTGGCCGCTCTTTCGTTACGATAAGATCGCTAAGATTGAGCGGTCGCATATTCTAGCAAAACTAACGCCGGAGGCCAATTGCCTGATTCTGTTTCTTCGCGGGTACCGCCTCAAGTGCTTAACCAAATACTTAAAATAGCGCTGCCCTCACCGCTGCGGCGCCTGTTCGACTACTTGCCGTCTAACGTGACTCCCGCTTGCGGTTGGCAGCCGGGACTGAGGGTGCGGGTGCCTTTTGGGCGCCGCGAAGTCGTCGGTGTGGTCGTGGAACTTACCGACCACACCGACCTGCCGCGCAGCCAATTGCGCGCGGTAAGCGAGACGCTGGACGACGCGCCGCTGCCAGCAGACTGGCTCTGGTTATGCCGCTTTGCCGCCCGCTACTATCAGCACAGCCTGGGCGACACCCTGCACCATGCCATGCCCGCGCGGCTACGCCAGGGACACGCGATGGCCGGTCGCACGCAAACACTTTGGATGGCCCAAGGTGACGGCGCGCAGGAAACCCTCAGCCGAGCGCCTAAGCAAGCAGAGCTGCATGCGCTTTTACGCCAGCACCCCCATGGCCTACCCGGTCGTGCGGTTAGCGCCCATGGCTTTGCTCGCGACCAGCTATTAGCGCTAGAGAAGAAAGGCTTGGCCACTAGCCAGGAACATATTCTCACTGCACCTACGCCGCCAAGTGGCAACTTACTCGCGACTCCCGCGCTCCCCCTAAACCGTGAACAGGCCACGGCGCTGGCCGCGCTGCATGAAAAGCTTGAAAACTATCACCCTTGCTTATTGGAAGGCGTTACCGGCAGTGGTAAAACGGAAGTCTATCTGCAGCTGATTGAAGCCGTGGCCGCCAAAGGTAAGCAGTCGCTGGTGCTGGTGCCGGAAATTGGCTTAACGCCGCAAACGCTGGCCCGCTTTAGAAGCCGTTTTCGCGTGCCCGTGGTGGCGCTGCATTCGGGCCTTACCGACCCTGAGCGCTTAGATGTATGGGAAGCCGCCGCTAGCGGCCGGGCACTGATTATTATCGGCACCCGCTCGGCCATTTTCACGCCATTGGCTAACCCCGGTGCGATTATTGTCGATGAGGAGCATGATGGCTCCTACAAGCAGCACGACGGTTTGCGCTATCACGCTCGCGACCTTGCGGTTGCACGCGCGCATTACCATAAAATCCCGCTGCTCATGGGCAGCGCCACGCCGTCCTTAGAGAGCCTGCATCAGGCGCTTAGCGGCGCCTACCGCCACCTCCGCCTGACCCAGCGCCCCAGCCGCCACCCACCGGCCAAGCTGGAACTGATCGACCTGCGCCACCAGCGCCGCCAGGGCGGCTTGCTGCCGGGGGCAATTAAGGCGATCAAAAGCACCTTGAGCGCTGGCAAGCAGGTGCTGATTTTTATCAACCGACGCGGCTTTGCCCCGACGCTTGCCTGCCACGCCTGCGGCTGGATGGCCGAGTGCGGACAGTGCGATGCACGCATGACGCTGCATCGTCAGCCCGCGCTGCTAGCCTGCCACCACTGCGATAGTCGCCGCGCCCTGCCGGACGCCTGCCCCGAGTGCGCCAGCGGCGACCTGCGCGCCTTGGGCAGCGGCACTGAACGCACGGAAGAGACGCTCCAGACGCTGTTTCCAAAGACAACCATTCACCGCATTGACCGCGACAGCACTCGGCGCAAGGATAGCTTCGAGCAAGTGTTAAAAGAGATTCAGCGCGGTGAGCCCTGCGTGTTAGTCGGTACCCAGATGCTCGCCAAGGGCCACCACCTGCCCCACGTTACCTTGGTGGTGGTAGTCAATGCCGACGGCGGACTGTATGCCGCCGATTTCCGCGCACTAGAGCACAGCGCGCAACTGCTTGAGCAAGTGGCAGGCCGTGCGGGTCGTGCCGCCCACCCAGGCCGGGTGCTGGTACAGACACTGCATCCTGACGACCCCCATTTAGGCCAGCTCGCTGAGCACGGCTACGGGGCGCTAGCGCGCAACATGCTGGAAGAACGGCGTATCGCCCAGCTGCCTCCGTTCTGCTTTATGGCGCTGCTACGCATCGAAAGCCCCAAAGAGGATGCCGCCTTGGCCATCGCGCAACAGGCCGCTCAGGCCCTGCGCCAGTGGCTAAAAGAAACAGGCGTAGCGACCCGCTGCCTGGGACCGGTGCCGGCACCGATGGAAAGACGCCAGAATCGTTACCATTTACATGTCATGCTATCGGCCCATAAACGTAGCCAACTTCATCTCGCTGTTAGTTGGCTGGTGCAATGGCTGGAAGTAAATCGCGAGGCACGCAAGGTGCGCTGGTCGATCGATATTGATCCGCAAACGCTCTCCTGACATCGGCATGCCATCACATGGCTTTGAAACTGCGGCTCAATTGCTGATAATAGCCGCTTTAACGACGCACCAGTAACAGGTTCGCGTAAGCACACGCCGCCACCGACGACACCCGGATACCTAAATGAAAGACACCATAGTTTCTCTGCTCGAAGGCGCGGTTACCGCGCTCAAGCACCAAGGCGTGCTGCCGAACGACCTTCAACCCACGATCAAAGTCGACCCTACCAAAGACAAAGCCCACGGTGATTACGCCACCAACTTAGCGCTTATGCTGGCCAAAACGGCTGGTAAAAACCCACGTGAATTGGCTAATTCGCTGGTGGCCGCGCTTCCCGAAAGCGACGCTATCCAAAAAACCGAGATTGCGGGGCCCGGCTTTATCAACTTTTTCGCCGCCGCCGATGCCGCCGCACAAATCGTTGCCCAAGTGCTCGACTGTGGCGACACCTTTGGCCGCAGCCTAATCGGTAAAGGTGGGAAAGTGCAGGTTGAGTTCGTATCTGCTAATCCTACGGGCCCGCTCCACGTCGGTCATGGTCGTGGCGCGGCGATTGGCGATTGCCTATGCCGCCTGCTCGAAGCCACCGGTTATGACGTTACCCGCGAATTCTATTACAACGATGCGGGCGCCCAGATCGCTAACCTGGCGCGTTCTGTACAAGCGCGAGTAAAAGGCTTGGGGCCTGACGACGCTAGCTGGCCCGAAGATGGCTATCGCGGCGAGTATATTCTTGATGTCGCCAACGACTATTTGGCGGGTAAAGCGGTGAGCGCTGACGACCGCGAAGTCACCGCCAAAGCCGATCCAGACGACCTGGACGCTATTCAAGAATTCGCGGTGGCGTGGCTACGCCGCGAGCAGGACCTGGATCTAAAAGCCTTCGGCGTTGAGTTCGACGTTTATTTCCTTGAATCATCACTGTACGAAGACGGCAAGGTAGACGCTACCGTTGAGAAGCTGGTGAGCGCAGGCCACACTTATGAAGATGACGGCGCCATGTGGCTGCGCACCACCGATTTCGGTGATGACAAAGACCGCGTGATGCGCAAACAGGACGGTGGCTACACCTACTTCCTACCCGATGTGGCCTACCACCTGGACAAGTGGCAGCGCGGCTTCAAAACCGTAATTAACGAGCAGGGTGCCGATCACCACTCCACCGTTACCCGTGTGCGCGCTGGTTTACAGGCGCTGGAAGTGGGCATTCCCAAAGGCTGGCCCGACTACGTGCTCCACCAGATGGTGATGGTCACCCGCTCCGGCGTCGAGGTAAAACTCTCCAAGCGCGCCGGTAGCTATGTCACCGTGCGCGACTTGATCGACGAAGTCGGCCGCGATGCCACGCGTTTTTTCCTCGCCGCCCGCCGCGCTGACTCCCAGCTCACCTTTGATATCGACCTGGCGCGCTCGCAGTCGAACGACAACCCGGTTTATTACATTCAATACGCGCACGCTCGGGTATGCAGCATGCTGCGCAAAGCACAGGATGCCGACCAGCCGTTTGATCATGCATTAGCCATAGCCAATCTAGCCCTGCTGGATAGCGATCAGGAAAAAGCCGTTCTTAACCGCTTGGCACGCTTCCCTGAAGTGGTGGAAACCGCCGCTAGAAACCGCGAACCACAGCAGGTTGCCCAGTATTTGCTCGATCTTTCCGGCGACTTCCACACCTGCTATAACGCCGTCAAGGTAATGGTTGAGGACGACACCCTACGCAACACGCGCTTGGCACTCGGCCTCGCTACCCGTCAAGTGCTGCGCAATGGGCTTGATTTAATGGGGGTTAGCGCCCCAGAGGAGATGTAATCAATGGCTAGCCCGCGTAAAAAGCCCGCCTCCCGCCGCGGAGCCACTTCGCAGCGCAAATCCCCCCGTAGCTCTAGTGGCGGCTTTCGCCTTCCTGGTTGGCTATGGGGCTTGGTCGGCATGGCGGCAGGTTTTTTCTTGGCGCAACACCAGCACGGCACCGCGCCTTGGCAAGAGCAGAGCGAAGCGCCTCAGGCCACGGTTCTGCCCAAGCCCGCGGGTAGTGAGGAGCGCGCTGCGGCTCGGGAAACCGAAGAGGCCGCTGAGCCATCAATGCCGACCTTTGAGTTTTATACACTACTGCCGGAAACCGAGGTCATTGCCCCTGGCGTCACGCTGCCGTCAAGCGTTGTGCGCCCGGAAGTTCCCGAGCAAGCGGCCGAGAGCGATACCGCCTCTGGCGCGGCCAGCGACGACCCCATCGCCCAGGTCATTGCCGCTAACACCCGGCCTGAAGACCAGATTTCAGCAGCCAAGGAGAGTGAAGCGGCTACCAACACTCCCGGGCGTTATATGCTTCAGGCCGCTTCATTTCGTGAGGCAAGTGACGCCGAACAGCTGCGCGGCCGACTGCGCAACTTAAGCCTGTTGGCGGAAGTTAGCGAAGTCCAGGCGGATGGTAATACCTGGCACCGTGTTCAAGTGGGGCCTTACGAGGATACCCGCGAGCTGAACCGCGCTCAGGATTTAATGAACACCCAGGGTATCGAACCACTACTTATCCAGCTGCAGAACTAATAATCCCATCTTGAATACCCTGCGGGCGGTTGATTTTTTATCAGCCGCCCGCATTTTGTTGTGAACGCTTACACAATGGTCGCTTCCAGAAGCAGTATGTTAAAGAGCAAGTGACCTGCCAGTCATCGGGAGCGCGCCTCCCACCAAGGAGTTATCTCCATGACCACTATTGTCTCCGTTCGTCGTGGTAACCAGGTCGCCCTCGCTGGCGACGGTCAAGTTTCGCTGGGCAATACCGTAATGAAGGGTAACGCCAGCAAAGTACGCCGCCTCTACCGCGGCAAAGTACTAGCCGGGTTTGCCGGTGGCACCGCAGATGCGTTCACGCTATTTGAGCGCTTTGAAGCGCAGTTGGAAAAATACCAAGGTCATCTCACCAAAGCAGCGGTCGAACTCGCCAAAGACTGGCGCACCGACCGAGCGTTGCGCCGTTTAGAAGCACTGCTGGCCGTGGCTGACCATAGCGCCTCGCTGATCATTACCGGTAACGGTGATGTGGTCGAGCCTGAGCGCGGCATTATTGCGATTGGCTCTGGTGGCAATTTTGCCCAGGCCAGCGCCCGAGCGCTGTTAGAAAATACCGAGCTTTCGGCGCGTGAAATTACTGAGAAATCGCTGGCGATCGCTGGTGATATCTGTGTGTTTACCAATCATCACGTGACGCTCGAAGAGCTGTCGATTGACGATCGCTAATCACTTTACGCGACTCGCAAACGCCGCTCATTGCCCACAAAGGTTACTTATATGACTCAGATGACACCCCGCGAAATTGTTCACGCTCTAGACCAGTACATTATTGGCCAGCAAGATGCTAAACGCGCCGTTGCAATCGCCCTGCGTAACCGCTGGCGCCGCATGCAGCTCGATGATGACTTGCGCCCAGAGGTCACGCCTAAGAACATTCTGATGATTGGCCCCACCGGTGTGGGTAAAACCGAGATTGCCCGCCGTTTGGCCAAGCTGGCCAAAGCACCGTTTATTAAAGTTGAAGCGACCAAGTTCACTGAAGTCGGCTATGTTGGCCGTGACGTTGAGTCGATTATTCGCGACTTGATGGAAGCCGCGATTAAGATGGTGCGCGAACAGGCGAAAGAAGAAGTTGGCAACCGTGCCGCGGATGCCGCCGAAGATCGGGTTCTAGATGCCCTTCTTCCGCCTCCCCGTGGCCAGGAAGATAAGCCACGTGAAGAAGGCAGCACTCGCCAGTCCTTCCGTAAAAAATTGCGTGAAGGCCAGCTGGACGATAAAGAGATCGATATTGAAATATCCTCTCACGGCCAAGGCATCGATATCATGACCCCGCCGGGCATGGAAGAGATGACCAGCCAACTGCAGAGCATGTTCTCCAACATGGGTCAGCAGAAGCGTCAGAATCGCCGCGTAACGGTCAAAGAAGCGCTGGTTCTGCTGCGTGATGAAGAAGCGGGCAAGCTGGTCAACGAGGAAGAGATCAAGGCGCGCGCGGTTTACTCGGTAGAGCAGCACGGCATCGTCTTCCTGGATGAGATTGACAAGGTGGCCAAGGGCAGCGGCCAGTCTAGCGGCGGCGAAGTATCTCGCGAAGGCGTTCAACGCGACCTGTTACCGCTGATTGAAGGCTCCACCGTGTCCACCAAGTACGGCATGGTCAAAACCGATCACATTCTGTTTATCGCTTCTGGCGCCTTCCACCTATCGCGCCCGTCGGACCTTATTCCTGAGTTACAGGGCCGTCTGCCGATCCGTGTAGAGCTTGATGCACTGACGCCCAACGACTTCAAACGCATCCTCACCGAGCCCTCTGCCTCACTGACCAAGCAGTATCAAGCGCTGCTGGCGACAGAAGGTCTTGATGTGGAGTTTACTCCCGACGGTATCGAGCGCATCGCGCAGATCTCTTGGCAGGTCAATGAAGGCACTGAAAACATCGGCGCCCGCCGCCTGCACACGGTAATGGAGCGGTTGTTAGAAGAAGCCTCCTTCAAAGGCGGCGATATGGAGAGCCCGCTGGTCATCGACGCTGATTACGTCAATGCCCAGCTTGGCGAACTGGCGGTCGACGAAGACCTGTCGCGGTATATTTTGTAAGCTGCGCCTGCGGTTATTATCAGCGCTGGCATCGTCAGCAACAGCAAGCCCGCTCTTCGCGGGCTTGCTGCTATGACATTTAGCCATGGACACTTAGCCATGAGGTCTCATCATGAACGCCCCTACCCCCACTCGTGTTCACTACCATAAGCAGTCCCGTGAGCTGGAACTTGGCTACGCCACTGGTGAGAGTTTTCGCCTCCCGGTTGAGTTTTTACGCGTCTACTCGCCATCTGCCGAAGTGCGCGGCCACGGTGGCGACACCGCCGTTCTCCAGGTAGGTAAAAAAGATGTCGGCCTGCAGAATATTACCCAGGCAGGCAACTACGCGCTGAAGCTTCACTTTGACGACGGTCATGACAGCGGCCTGTTTAGCTGGAACTACTTATACGATCTGGCTACTCACCAGGAAGCTTACTGGAACAATTACTTACAGCGCTTAGAAGACGCCGGTGCCTCGCGCGAGCCGGCCAGTATTCAATTCAAGCAACTGTGATGGCATAACTCACGCCACTGCAACAAACTAGGCAGGGACGCTAGGCAGACAAGCCAGGGCGGACAAGGCTACAATGACGCTAACTTTTTAATCGCGTCGGCCCTCAGTCAAAAGACCAAAGGTCGATCTGCCATCGCCTAAAATTCGGGAGCTACCGCCCAATGAGCCCCACAGAAAAACGCACGACTCATTTTGGTTACCAGGAAGTACCGGTTGATGAGAAAGCGTCACGAGTAGCTGACGTATTCCACTCGGTAGCCGCCCGCTACGACGTAATGAACGACTTGATGTCGATGGGTATCCACCGGGTTTGGAAACGCATGACTATTGAGCGCGCCGGTGTGCGCCCTGGTCACCACGTGCTTGATATCGCTGGCGGCACGGGCGACTTAACCCTCAAGTTTTCCCGCCTGGTTGGCCCGCGTGGCAAAGTAGTGCTGGCGGATATCAACGCCTCGATGCTCAAAGTCGGCCGCGACAAGCTGATGGATAATGGCGTCGGCGGCAACGTAGAGTACGTTCAAGCCAATGCCGAAAACCTGCCGTTTCCCGATAATAGCTTCGACTGCATTACGATCGCTTTTGGGCTGCGCAATGTCACCGACAAAGACGCTGCGTTGCGCTCCATGGCGCGCGTTCTTAAACCCGGTGGGCGCCTGTTGGTATTAGAGTTCTCCAAACCCAACAACCCTTTGCTGTCTAAGGCTTACGACGAGTACTCCTTCCGCCTGCTGCCCAAAATGGGCGAACTGGTGGCGGGGGACGGCGAAAGTTACCGCTATTTGGCGGAGTCGATTAGGATGCACCCCGACCAGGAAACGCTCAAAGCCATGATGGAAGCTGCCGGGCTAGAGCGGGTCGAGTACACCAATCTGACGGGCGGTATCGTTGCACTACACCGCGGCATTAAGCTATGAGACTTCAGACGCTACAGACCCAGAGGCCAGCATGCTGGTAACCCCGACCCTGCTGTTGGCCGGATGTGAACGCACGCTCAATGCCCTACTCGCCCGCGACCCGGCAGCCCCCGCACGGCTGGCAGCGCTGGTGGGCAGCCGTTTGCTTATACGCCTGGAGCAGCCACATCTTGAGCTTGTGATCCACTACCACCACGCAGGCTTAGACCTGATGCGTGGCGTAGGTGTTGATGAAACCGAGGTAGATGCGGTCGTCGAGCTGAATCCGGAAACATTTTCAGAGTGGATCAGCGGCGCCTCGATTGAGCGGCTAATGTTCGATGGCAAACTGGCCGTACGTGGGCGCATCCATCTGCTTGAAGCGACCCGCGAGCTGTTTTTCGATTTAGACATTGATTGGGAAAGCGAGCTGGCCCGCTGGCTTGGCGATATGCCCGCTCACTCGCTGGCCGAAGGGTTGCGTCGCGCCGCTCGTTGGGGGCTGCGTGCCAAAGATGAGCTGATGCAGGATGTTTCTGAATATGTCTTTGAAGAAGCCCGCCTGCTACCCGGACAGCAACAGCGCAACGTGCTACGCGATCACTTAACCGAACTGGAAATCGCCACCGATCGTCTGGAAGCGCGCTTTAACCGCTTGCAGCGCAAGCTGACGCAACCGCCGCAGAGCGCCTCTCAGGAGCCACGCCCATGAGCCTGCGCCTGCTACGGATTAGCTGGGTAATCACGCGCCACCGGCTAGACACATTACTGCCGCTGGAACGCTTGCCCTGGTGGCTGCGGACGCTACTGTGGTTTTCACCGTTACGCCTGGTGCCGATCGGCAAGCGATCGCGGGGTGAACGCCTGCGCTTGGCGCTAGAAGCGCTAGGGCCAATTTTCATTAAATTCGGACAGATGCTCTCGACCCGCCGCGACTTGCTACCGGCAGATATCGCCGATGAGCTAAAGCGCCTTCAGGATCAGGTGCCGCCTTTTCCCGGTGATCTTGCCGCTGCCCGCGTCGAGAAAGAGCTGGAAATGTCGCTGGCGGATGCCTTTGCTGAATTTGACCACGTACCGCTCGCCTCTGCATCGATTGCCCAGGTACACGCAGCAAGTCTGCACGGCGGTGAAGACGTAGTGGTAAAAATCATTCGTCCCGGCATTGATCGCGTCATGCGTCAGGACATGGCGCTGATGTACCAAGTCGCCAAGCTATTTTCCAAAATCCCCGAAGCGCGACGTTTGCGCCCGGTGGAAGTCATCCGCGACTACGAAGCCACGTTGTTTGATGAGCTGGATCTCTATAAAGAAGCCGCCAACACCTCGCAGCTTAAACGTAACTTTAAAGACTCACCGCTGCTATTTGTACCTACCATCTATTGGCCCTTCACCCGCCGCCACGTGATGGTTCAAGAGCGCATTCGCGGCATACCGGTCGCCGATTTAGACACGCTAATTGCTCGTGGCACGAACCTTAAAAAGCTCGCCGAGCGCGGCGTTGAGCTTTTCTTTACCCAGGTATTTCGTGACAACTTCTTCCACGCGGATATGCACCCCGGCAATATCTTTGTTAACTGTGACAACCCCGAAGACCCGCAGTACATCGCCATCGACTGCGGCATCGTGGGCAGCCTGACCCGAGAGGATCAGGACTATTTGGCGCGCAACTTATTGGCATTTTTTCACCAAGACTATTACGAAGTCGCCGCACTGCATATTGAGTCCGGCTGGGTGGGTGAAAATACTCGCGCCAATGAGTTCGCGGCAGCCATCCGCACCGTCTGCGAGCCTATTTTAGAGAAGCCGCTGAAAGACATCTCCTTTGGCCAAGTGCTCCTGGGTCTGTTTCAAACCGCGCGACGTTTTAATATGGAAGTGCAGCCGCAATTGGTTCTATTGCAGAAAACGCTGCTCAATATTGAAGGCTTAGGGCGTCAGCTCTATCCTGACTTGGACCTTTGGAGCACCGCCAAGCCGTATTTAGAGCAGTGGATGAAAGAGCGTGCGGGTGTCAGCGGTTTATGGGAATCACTCAAGCGGCAGGCACCGGAGCTTTCACACCAGCTACCTGAATTGCCTGTACTCGCGCACCAAGCGCTTAGCCGCATGGAGCATGAGCATCGTCAACGTCATCAGCAGGTGGACTCCATTAACGCCATGCGCGTACAGATGGTGCGGCAGGGCAAGCGGCTTTACCGCCTGCGCCTGGGTTTGATTCTGCTGGCACTGGCACTGGCTTGGCAGCCATTAAGCGGTTGGATTGAGCTCCAGGAGTGGCCAATACTGGCTGCCGCTGCGATTGGCCTCTTACTGCTGGTATGGCAATAGCGCAGTGCATTAAACGTTTATAAGGATTCCCATGGACAGCAACTCATTATCGCCTGACAATTTACCAACCAACACTTTTTCGACAAACAGTGCGTCTGTGCTGGATACTCTCAATGAGGTACTAAAGCAGCGGCGACACGCAGCAGCAGAAGATTCTTATGTTGCCTCCTTGCATCATAAGGGTTTGAACATGATACTCGAAAAGATTGGCGAAGAAGCGACTGAAACAGTGCTTGCGGCAAAAGATGCGGAGCACGGTGGTGAGGCTGAGCGCCAAGCGTTGATTTCTGAAACGGCCGACCTGTGGTTTCATAGTATGGTGATGCTGTCGCACCTGGGGATGGATCATCAGGCTGTTTTAGACGAACTGGCGCGACGCGTTGGCATTTCCGGGCACGAAGAAAAAGCGTCTCGTCAGCCATAGCGGTCACAGAAACTGTCGTATAGTGAAAACCAAGCTGGAAAAAAGATAGTCAACCTGCTCCCATGAGGAAACGCATATGTTAGGTGGTATTAGTATTTGGCAGTTGCTGATTGTCCTGGGCATCATCATCCTGGTTTTCGGCACCAAAAAACTGCGTAATGTGGGCACCGACCTAGGCGGGGCGGTCAAGGGCTTCAAGAAAGCCATGCACGATGAAGAGAAAAATAAAGAGACGGATAAAGAAGACGCTGACCAACCGCATGCCAAAGTGAGCCATGAAGAGCCTGGCAACACTTATGACGTTCAAGCCGAAGAGAAACAGGCCGCCAACGAACGTAACGAAGAGCGCAAATAAACCATGCTGGATATCGGCTTTCTTGAACTAATGCTCATTGGCATCGTCGGGCTGTTGGTGCTTGGCCCGGAGCGGCTGCCTAGGGCCGCTCGCACGACGGGTATGTGGATTGGCAAAATCAAGCGCACGGTATCCGGCATGCAGCGTGAAATTAGCGCTCAGCTTGAAGCAGAAGAGTTACGCCAAAAGCTTAACGAACAGCAGAAGAAGCTCGACGATAGCTTGAAAAAAGCCAAGCTGGATGTAGAGAGTATTGCCGATACCCCTTCTACTCCTCGGTCAGCGCCAGCAACCAAAGCGACGCAGAGCGAGACAGAGCAGCGCGTCGCCAAGGCGAGCTCCCGATTGGATGATGCCCTGCAAACGGTACGTGAAGAAACGCCTCCTTCATCGATAGAACCTGAGCCGACTGAATCACAAAAGGCTGCATCAAATAAGGATCGTAACCACCAATGAGTATGTCTGGCGATTCAAAGGAGCCGCGTGAAGACCAAAGCCAAGCCCCTCTTATTGAGCACCTGATTGAACTACGTTCACGGTTGATGCGCGCCGTGATCGTGATTCTGGTAGTCTTTTTGGGCCTTTATTCATTTGCCAATGATATTTATACCTTCGTCGCCGAGCCGTTAATGGATCTGCTGCCCGAAGGCTCGCAAATGATCGCCACAGAAGTGGCCTCGCCATTCTTAGCGCCATTTAAGCTTACCCTGGTCGTCGCGGTGTTTATCGCCATTCCCTTTGTGCTGCATCAGGCCTGGGCGTTTATCGCGCCGGGGCTTTACGACAATGAAAAAGCACTGGCGATCCCGATTCTGGTCTCAAGCATTGCGCTGTTCTATGGCGGTGCGGCGTTTGCCTATTACGTGGTTTTTCCGCTGCTGTTTGAGTTTTTCACCCAAACCGGGCCTGACAACATCGCGATCATGACCGACATTAACCAGTATTTGAACTTTGTTCTTAAACTGTTTTTTGCTTTCGGGGTAGCGTTTGAAATTCCTATTGCGACCTTCTTGCTTATCCTCTCTGGCGCCACGACGGTGGAAAGTCTGTCCAAAAAACGTCCCTATATTCTTTTAGGCTGCTTTGTCATCGGTATGCTGCTAACCCCGCCGGATGTGATTTCCCAAAGCCTCCTGGCGATCCCCATGTACCTGCTCTACGAAGTAGGGCTACTGTTTGGCCGTTTGGTGCGCAAACGCAAAGAAGAGAAAGAGACTGCTGAAGAGCAAGAAGCCGATCTCTAAGCAGATCAGCGCAGCACGCAGATACTGAAAAAGCCGTCGCCATTAACCATGGCGACGGCTTTCTTATCTGCTCTACGACGGCGTACTTAATCCATCATTTCAGCAATACGATCTACCAATTTAAAGATACCAGTGGCCGCTTCACTAATGCGCGTAGCCAGCATATAAGCAGGCGTGGTCACCACGCGGTGCTCAAGGTCGACGACAATATCTTCTACTGCACAGCTGCGATGCAACCCGCCCATGGCACTAATCGCCCCGGAAACCGCCGGATCATTACCCACGGTCACTGCAATACCGTCACCCAATAGACGGGGCACCAGTACGGGGGAAATACACATCAAGCCAATGGGTTTGGCCTCTTGACGAAAACCAAACAGCGACTCTTTTAGCGCTTCCAGCACCTGCATATTGTCGCTGGCACTGGCGAAATCCGACAGATTTTTGGCGACACCGAAACCACCAGGCACAATTACGGCATCGAAGTTATCAGCGTCTAGCTCATCCAACGGGCGGATGTTTCCACGCGCCAAGCGGGCAGACTCCTGCAGCACATTACGCTGTTCACCTTCCGCTACCTCTTGCGTGAGGTGGTTGATAACGTGATGCTGTTCTATATCCGGGGCAAAACAGTGGTAACCAATACCCAACTGATCCAAGCGCAACAGCGTTAACGTCGTCTCATATATCTCTGAACCATCATAAACGCCGCAGCCAGCTAAAATCACCGCCACCTGTTTGGTCATGCCTATCTCCTTATCCCAGGGTCTGCCGATCGCAATACAGCAAAGCAATTGCTCACTTTAGTCAGTCTACCTTGTTGTCACAAGACGGCTTTCGCCGCAGGGCATGGCTGATATACTCCATTCAGACCTTCGGGCACCCTCATTTGCGTTCCTTAATGGAGACACCCCTTGAGCATACCTACCCCCCGTCACTTCCCCGCCACACGCATGCGTCGAATGCGCCGCGATGATTTTTCACGCCGCTTGATGCAGGAGAACAACCTTAGCCCGTCAGATTTGATCCTGCCGGTGTTTGTACTGGAAGGCGACAACCAGCGTGAAGCGGTGGCCTCAATGCCCGGTGTGGAGCGGCTTTCGATCGACCTACTGATTGAGCAAGCCCGTGTGGCTTACCAACTGGGCATTCCTGCGTTGGCGCTTTTTCCAGTTGTCGGCCCTGAGCACAAAACTGAGTTAGCCGAAGAAGCCTATAGCGCCAGCGGCTTAGTACAGCGTAGCGTGCGCGCCCTTAAAGCAGCCCTTCCCGAACTCGGCATTATTACCGACGTGGCGCTCGACCCGTATACCAGCCACGGCCAGGACGGCATTCTCGATGAGAGTGGCTACGTGCAGAATGACCGCACGGTGGATACGCTGCTTAAACAGGCACTCTCCCATGCCGAAGCAGGCGCTGACGTGGTGGCGCCTTCCGACATGATGGATGGTCGTATCGGCGCGATCCGCCAAGTGCTGGAACAGGAACATCTCCACAACGTGCGGATTATGGCTTATAGCGCCAAGTATGCCTCCCACTACTATGGGCCCTTCCGCGATGCCGTTGGCTCAGCCACCAACTTGGGCAAAGCCGACAAGCGTACCTATCAAATGGACCCTGCCAACAGCGATGAAGCATTGCATGAAGTAGCCATGGACATCGCCGAAGGCGCCGACATGGTGATGGTCAAGCCGGGTATGCCTTACCTGGATGTCGTTCGCCGTGTAAAATCTGAGCTAAAAGTGCCGACTTTCGCTTATCAAGTCAGCGGTGAGTACGCCATGCATCGCGCCGCCTTCGACAATGGCTGGCTGGAAGCGGAACCGGTGATTTTGGAATCATTGATGTGCTTCAAACGAGCAGGTGCCGATGGAATTTTGACCTATTTCGCTCTCGACGCAGCGCGTTTATTACAGCGCCACTAAACTACTGCGACAAAGATGACAACAAGGTGACACTTGTTTGTCATCTTCTCCCCGCATACTGCCTTCCTATACAAATATCAGGCTATGATACCTTCGAGCCATCAACGCGGGGAGATCCACCATGGACGAGCAAGCGACAGATTCTTTACCATTATCGTCTACTGATCAAACCAGCAGCGACGGCGATATGCCGCTACGAATTAACCGCACCCCCACCGGGGTTCAAGCGCGTGACACGTTGCCTGAAACCGACCTTGACGACACTCAGCTTTACTTCAATCGCGAGCTGTCGCATCTACAGTTCAATATCCGCGTGCTGGAACAAGCGCTAGACGATGCCCACCCGTTGCTCAACCGCTTGATGTTCTTGCTGATTTTCTCATCCAATATGGATGAATTTTTCGAAATTCGCGTAGCGGGATTAAAGCACCAGATCGCCCTTGGCGACGACACCACCGCGGCCGATGGCCGACTGCCTAAAGCCGTATTGGCCGAAATTTCTCAGATCGCCCATACCCAAATTGATCGCCAGTATCAAATACTCAACGATACCTTGTTGCCCGCCCTGGAGACTCATGGGTTGCGCTTTCGTCGTCGCGATCAGTGGACCGATCAACAAAAGGCTTGGACACGGGCGTTTTTCGATAACGAAATCATGCCGGTTATTAGCCCCATCGGTCTTGACCCGTCGCATCCCTTCCCGCGCCTGGTCAATAAAAGCCTCAATTTTATTGTTGAGCTGGAAGGCAAAGATGCCTTTGGCCGCGCCGGAGGCATGGCTATTCTCCCAGCGCCACGCTCGCTACCTCGCTTGATGGCGCTACCGAAGGAGTTATGCGAAGAGGGTTTCTCCGAGTATGTGTTCCTGTCCTCGATGATTCATGCCCATGCCGATGAGCTATTTCCCGGCATGCGCGTGCGCGGCTGTTACCAATTCCGACTAACCCGCAATGCGGATATGAGCGTTGACCCAGAGGAGGTCTCAGACCTTGCTTCCGCCCTGCGTGGCGAACTACTGGCACGCCGTTATGGCAGTGGTGTGCGGCTGGAAGTGGCGGACAGCTGCCCCGATGACTTAATTAACTTTTTGCTGCGCCAGTTTGAGTTAGAGAGCGATGACTTATATCGCGTTAAAGGGCCGGTGAATTTAACCCGCATGATGTCAGTTCTGGGTGATGTGGATCGCCCAGAACTGCTCTATCGCCCGTTTACTCCCAGCATTCCTAAAGCGCTCAAAGCGGGCAGTTTGTTTGATGCTATCGCTAAGAGTGACATTCTGCTCCATCATCCTTTCCAATCATTTACACCGATTGAAGACCTGCTGCGCGAAGCCGCCCGCGACCCGCATGTACTGGCTATAAAGCAGACGCTATACCGTACGGGCTCAGACTCTCCTATCGTTAGCGCGCTGGTAGAAGCGGCTAGCCAGGGCAAAGAAGTAACGGTCGTTATTGAACTGCGCGCACGTTTCGATGAAGCGGACAATCTCCAGTTAGCGTCACGCTTGCAGGAGGCAGGGGCCATCGTTGTTTACGGCATTATGGCGTATAAAACCCATGCCAAAATGCTGCACATTGTACGCCGCGAAAAAGGCGAGCTTTGCTACTACGCGCACCTCGGCACCGGTAATTACCACTCTAAAACCGCCAAACTGTATACCGACTACAGCCTACTGACTGCCAATAAAGCGCTGTGCGCCGATGTGCATAAAGTGTTTCAGCAGCTGTCGGGGATGGGCCGCGCACGTAAAATTGACACGCTGTTGCATGCGCCGTTCACGCTGCACGAGCGGCTAGTGGAAATGATTGACCGTGAAGCGCAGATAGCGCGCAAGGGTAAACGCGCCCATATCATCATTAAATGCAACTCGTTAACCGAGCCCAAACTTATCAAAGCGCTCTACCGTGCCTCCCAGGCGGGGGTTGAGTGCGATTTAATTATTCGCGGTATGTGCTGTTTGAAGCCAGGCGTGCCGGGGGTTTCCGAGAATATTCGTGTGCGCTCCATTATCGGCCGCCTGCTTGAACACACCCGCGTATTCCACTTTCACAATGATGGCAAGTCGGAAACTTGGTGCTCAAGCGCCGACTTTATGTCGCGCAATATGTTTCACCGTGTTGAAACCTGCTTCCCGCTGCTGGATAAGAAGCTCGCCACCCGTGTGCGCAAGGATCTTGAAACCTACATGGTGGATAACTGCCAGAGCTGGATGCTACAGACCGACGGCAGCTACCAGCTTCAGGACCCAGGTAAAAGCGATGCCATCAGCGCCCAGGAAACCCTGCTCTACGCCTATGCATCGAAAAGCTAAGCGTCGACAAGCTAGTTTTCAAGCCAAAACCCCGCTTTTAGCGGGGTTGATTCTGACCAGAAAGGCTTAATCAAAGTATTTACAACCATTTACGCATAGCGTTGGCGCAGTACTTTGGCAGCTTCGACCATATTAGCCAGCGCTGGCTCCACTTCCGCCCAGCCGCGCGTTTTCAGGCCACAATCCGGGTTTACCCATAGCCGTTCAGCCGGGATCTTCTCTAAGGCTTTTTCCATCAAATCGACCATCCAGCTCACCTCGGGAATATTTGGGGTGTGGATATCGTAAACGCCTGGGCCGATTTCGTTGGGATAAGCGAAGTCCTGGAAAGCGTCCAGCAAGTGCATATCCGAGCGCGATGTTTCGATGGTGATCACATCGGCATCCAGGGCGGCGATCGCACCGATGATGTCGTTGAACTCCGAGTAACACATATGGGTGTGAATCTGGGTGGTGTTGGCAACGCCTGCGGCACTTAGCTGAAAGCTCTCGACTGCCCAATCCAGGTATGCCTGCCACTCATGTTGGCGCAGTGGCAGCCCTTCGCGAAGCGCCGGTTCATCGATTTGAATCACATTGATCCCAGCTTTTTCCAGATCCAATACCTCATCGCGCAACGCCAAGGCAATCTGGCGGCAGGTGGTTTCCCGCGGTTGGTCATCGCGCACAAACGACCACTGCAGAATCGTCACCGGCCCCGTCAACATCCCCTTCATGGGTTTGCTAGTCAGAGTTTGCGCATACTGGCTCCAGCGAACGGTCATGGGTGCAGGGCGTGAAACGTCGCCGAAAATAACCGGCGGCTTAACACAGCGTGAACCGTAGCTCTGCACCCAGCCAAAGCGGGTAAAGGCAAACCCTTCAAGCTGTTCGCCAAAGTACTCCACCATGTCGTTACGCTCGGCTTCGCCGTGCACTGGCACATCGATATCCAGCGCTTCCTGACGCTCAACCGCGTAAGCAATTTCATCCTGCATGCGGGCTTCGTAGTCAGCTGATGACAACTCGCCGGCTTTAAACGCGCGCCGTGCAGCACGAATACTATCGGTTTGCGGGAAAGAGCCAATCGTCGTCGTCGGAAACAGCGGTAGCTTAAGCGCTCGCCGTTGCGCATCAGAACGCACGCTGTAGGGCGCCTGCCGTTGGCTATCGGCAGGGCTAATCGCGGCCAGCCGCTCACTAACCACTGCCTGGTGGATACGCGCTGACTCACGCCGGGCATCCAACGCTCGGGTTGCTTCATCCAAACGCTGCTCATCCTCAGGCGTGGTTCGGTTATCAATCAACAGCGCCAGGGTGACCACTTCCGCCAGCTTTTGCTGCGCGAAAGCCAGCCAACTCACGAGCTCCTCACCGAGTTCTGTTTCCTGCGCCAAATCTACCGGCACATGCAGCAACGAGCAACTCGGCGCCAACCAAAGCCGCTGCCCAAGGCGCACTTTTAACGGCAACAAGCGTTCGCGCAATGCCGCTAAGTCGGCACGCCAGATATTGCGTCCGTCAACAAACCCTATTGACAGCACCTGATGCGGGCCAAGACGGTCAATCACGCTCTCGACTTGTTGCGGCGCGCGCACGGCGTCGATGTGCAACCCAGCGACGGGTAAACGGGTGGCTAATGAAAGATTATCGCCCAGGCCACCGAAGTAAGTAGCTAACAGCAGCTTTAGCGGTGCTGACTGAAGACGATGATAGGCACGCTCATAGGCCTGCTGCCAGTTAAGCGGGAGATCCTGCACCAGCGCGGGCTCGTCCAGCTGCACCCACTCAATGCCTTGGGTAGCGAGCCGCGCTAATATTTCGCCATACACGTTGAGTACGCTGTCCAGCAGCGTTAGCCGATCAAAATCATCGCCTTTGGTTTTGCCCAGCCATAGCCACGTTAGCGGCCCGGTTAGCGTTACTTTCGGGGTAAACCCCGCGCGTAACGCTTCATCCACCTCGTCGAACAGGCGGTTCGAGGCCAGGGTAAAGGTTTGCCCTTCGTGCAGTTCGGGGACGAGGTAATGGTAGTTGGTATCGAAGTATTTGGTCATTTCACAGGCGGCGGCTGGGTCACCGCTGGGGGCGCGGCCGCGGGCCATGCGAAAGGTGGTGTCTAGGTCGATATCGCCACCAGCCACTTCATGCTGGGCATTAAAACGAGCAGGTACGGCACCCAGCGCAACTGAAACATTAAGCACTTGATCGTAAAAAGCAAAATCACCAACACTAACAAAATCCAGCCCAGCATCCTGCTGCGTCTGCCAATGGCGCAAGCGAAGCTCGCGACCAGTGCTTTCAAGTTCGCTACGAGTGCATTCGCCCTTCCAGTATGCCTCAGTGGCCTTTTTGAGTTCGCGCTGAGCACCGATACGGGGATAGCCGAGAATATGAGAAACTGTCATGATGAACCCTACCAACGTGAATGAATTCACACAGTCTGGGTACCACGTCTTAGTGAATCAAACTAAAGTTTCTAATAGTAAAGATGAAAAATACTCACAATGATTGAACTGCGACATCTACGCACCCTGCTGGCTCTGCGCGAAACCGGCTCTTTGGTCGATGCTGCCGATCGCGTGCATTTAACCCAATCTGCGCTTTCTCACCAGCTGAAAGACTTGGAGAGCCGCGTGAATAGCCCGCTATTCGTGCGCAAAACCCGCCCGGTGGAATTTACCCGCGCAGGCTTACGGCTGCTCGCCTTAGCCGATCAAGTATTGCCCGAGGTACGCAAAGCAGAGCGGGATTTGGCGCGCTTGGCAGGCACCGAGCAGGGGCGTTTGCATATGGCCATTGAGTGCCACAGTTGCTTTCAGTGGCTGATGCCGACGGTGGATTACTTTCGCGATCACTGGCCGGAGGTGGAAATCGATATTCCCAGTGGCCACCACTTCGACCCGCTTCCAGCGCTTGCCCGCGAGCAGTTGGATCTAGTGATCACCGCCGACCCCCAACCGCTTGATGGCATTCACTACGCCCCGCTGTTTCGCTATGAGGGATTATTAGCCGTCGCCCGCCAGCACGCTTTTGCAGGCCAGGGCTTTATAGAGCCCCAGGCACTGGCGGATGAAACCTTGATCACGTATCCCGTTGAGCAATCACGGTTGGATATTTTTACTCAGTTTTTGCAACCGGCGAATGTACGCCCTCGGGAGATCCGCACCGCCGAATTGACGATTATGATGATGCAGTTAGTAGCCAGTGGGCGCGGCGTATGTGCGCTGCCCAACTGGGCGCTCACCGAATATTTAGAACGCGACTACGTCAGCGCGGTAAAGCTGGGCGAGCATGGGGTATGGAGCACGCTATATGCGGCGATTCGTGAAGAGACTATGGAAGCGCCGTGGATGCAGGATTTTTTGCGCACCGCGCGGGAAACCTCCTTTGCGGTGCTAGCGGGGGTTAAGCCAGCGGATCGCGACGGGGAACCAGCAGCGTAAAGCGCGCACCGCACAGGGTGGGGCTGGTATCGATGGTTACGCTGCCGCCGTGCCCGGCCATGATTTTCTGCACAATCGAAAGCCCTAACCCGTAGCCACCGGAACTGCGGGCGCGGCTGTCATCCAGCCGGGCGAACGGTTTAAAGATATCTGCCCGCGCTTCGGGCGGAATACCCGGGCCGTCATCTTCGACATCGATACGCACCAAGTTGGGCTCATCCCACAGCTGGATCACCACCTGAGATTTGGCATGCCGACAGGCATTTCCGACTAAATTCTGCAGGGCGCGCTGAAGATAGCGTGGCTCCGCCAACAGCTCAATTTCAGGGCCGGCCGCCAGCGTTAACGTTAACTCTTTATGCAGCGGTGAAAGAGTATCAATCACGCGTTCCGCCATGGCACGGCACTCCACCAGTGACGTTTCAAGTTCAGCGCCATTGACCGTTTCACCGCCTAAACGTGCATAGGTGAGTATTTCATCGACTAATTCATCAAGTTCGGCAATATCCGCATCAATACCCTGCAACTGCCGGCGAATAGCGGGCTGGTCGGTCATATCTTCGACCATTTGCACGGCAAAGCGAATACGGGCGACCGGGGTACGCAGCTCGTGGGAGACCGCGCGAATCATTTCTTGCTGACCACGCAGCAGGCTCTGCACCTGATTGGCCATGCCGTTAAACGCCATACCTAATCGCCCTAAAAAGTCACCGCTTTCCACTTTTACCCGCGTTTCCAAACGGCCACTCGCGATCCTGGTCGCGGCCAGCTCTAGCCGCGCCATTCGGGCCTCAATACTGCGCATAATTAAATAGATGATCAGGCTGAGCACGATCATCAGCCCCACCAGAAGCGGCAGGTGCAAATTAGGTGGCAGTGTATCGCCGCGAGAGATAGGCCCAGCTTGCAGCCACTGGGATTCGCCTGGCAGTTGATAAAGCAGCGTGATGGAGAGCTTATCAGAGACTAACTGAGTGATGACGCCGCCACTCTCCATCTGGGCCTGCTGCTGGGGCGATAGACCGGCTGGCAAAGTAGACAATAGCTGAAGCGGCCAGCTGCCTTGGCGCAACTGGGCGATGCGGTTTTCTCGCTCATTTTCGGGCGCAGCCGCGAGCCAGTCCCCCAACAGAGAAATGCTGCCGTGCCACTGATGCTCACTCCACTCTTCAAGCCTAGCTTGCAGTAACCATGTATCGCCCGGTAAGCGTTGCTGTAATAACCACGGCCTCTCGGCGACCAGTATCTTGCCCTGCTCTAGGCGTGATCGCTCAAAATAGCCAAGATCAGCTTCGTTGATAGGCTGCAGGGTCAACTGCAACTCAAGTTGCTCGGAAAAACGCGCAAGCAAAGCGTTTCGCTGGCCTGCAGGCTGGTCGGCTAATTGTTGCGTCATCAGCGACATAGGTAACGCAGCTAGCTGCTCGCGGTAATCTTCGCGGCGCACCTGCTCGATAAACGAGCGCCCTGCTAACGCAATCACAAACACCACCAACAACGCTACGCCCAGCAACAAATAGAAGCGTAAAAACGAGCCGTTACTGAGCACCCGCCGCATGATGCCTTCCCTATGCATGATCAACTGTCTTTAACGAAGAGATAACCTTTACTGCGCACGGTTTTAATTCGGTGAGGCTGATTAGGATCATCGCCAATTTTAGGCCGGATACGCGACACACGAACATCAATAGAGCGGTCCTGGCCGTCGTACTTAATTCCCCGTAGATCACTGAATATCTCTTCACGGGTAAGCACTCGACCGGCATTACGGCCCAACAGCCACAGCAGGTCAAACTCAGCGCTGGTTAGGTCGATACGCTCCCCAGAGAGCCAAGCTTCGCGGGTCGCGTTATCGATCTCTAGATTTTCAAAGCGCAACCGCATTTCACCGTCCGGTGCAGGTCCGTCAGCGCGACGTAGCAGTGCTCGCATACGCGCCAGCAGTACCCGCGGTTGAACGGGTTTAGGCACATAGTCATCAGCGCCCATCTCAAGCCCCAAGACTTGATCCAGATCGTCGGTGCGCGCGGTCAGCATCATGATCGGGCCAGCAAAGTTAGGTCTAACGCGACGACAAATAGCCAAACCATCTTCACCTGGCAGCATTAGATCTAAAATGACTAAATCGGGCTGCAGGGTTAAAATACGGTCAACCCCTTTCGCCCCATCAGCTTCCAGCGTTACTTGAAAGCCATTCGCTTCCAAGTAATCGCGGGTAAGTTCCGCCAGGCGCTGATCATCTTCAATGATCAGGACATGATCTTGATCGGGATAGTCAGGCATGACAGGTTCTTGCGACTCAAGCGCCTGAAACTGCTGTTCCAAATGATCTACCATCCTCTTTTTGCACTCCGCTTAGGCTGTTTATTTTTTCACCCGCTCACCCAGTAATAACGCAGGTGTCCTATTGTTGGCTCTCAGGATAACTCAAAACCATCAAAACACCCGCCTCTGTCGTTACCATTGCGCTTATTGATGGATACGGAAGGCCTGACACTTGATTCTCACAGCAACGGAAGCTAATGTAGAAACGCTAACTGTCGACAATTTGACAGAGGAACCTGCCATGGGAAGTAGCAAAACGAAAAGTGTTATTAAACGTGTTTACATTCCAACCCAAGTGCGCGACCTGCCCAACGGGGAAAAGTTAAAAATACCCGGGCATTATAAAGCACCACCCGGTGAAGGAAACGACACAATTGAGTAATGCTCTCTTGAGTAGTCCTTTATTCAGTGAGTAAGCCTCAAATTAACAAAAAGGCAGGCCATCACAGGCCTGCCTTTTTCATTTGATCGCACTCAGCTAGGCTGCTATCCCTTCGGACCAAACAAGAACCACGCAATCAAACCGATCAATGGGAAGAACAGCAATACTAGAATCCAGATCAGTTTAGCAAAACCACCTGCATCGCTTTTGGCCACTTTGACGATGGCCCAAATAACGATAACAAGCCAAATTAGTCCTAACAATCCACCTACTTCAATGCCCATAGCAACTCCTTAGCGTGTTGGCACTCTGTTTCTGAAACCTAGCTGTTTAACTCTTGCTATTAACTCCACCTTCACCAGTTGAACTCACTACTCTGGAAGGCTCAGCACCATCTCACCTGCCTGTATTTCAATCGACAAGAGGTTCAAAAAACTCATGCCGAGCAGGACGGTGTCGCGATCCATGCCAGGGCTAATAGACCCCTGTACATTTTGCACTTTTAACCCGCCCAGGGAAACCTCATCCAGTTCGGTTAAGGTACCTTCTACTCGGCCATTGGCGGTATTAAACCAAGCACTGCGCCCCGGCGCCAAGCCCAGCTCATCGGCCAAAGCGGCCGATACCGCTACATAAGTGGCGCCCGTGTCGAGCAAAAAGGTGACGGGCTCACCATTAATTCGGCCGGGCGCCTCAAAATGACCAGCACGATTACGCTTTAAGGTAATCGGCTCACCCGCAGGCAAGGTATGCACGATGTTGGCGTTGGGGCGCATCATCTCCTCCAGGCCACCGTGTATCCACCACGTCCCAACGGCCATTAACAGCACCCAAAACAACAGCATCATGACGATGCCACCACGCTGTGCTATTGGCGTTGCTGTCTGCGTCACCATCGTTCACCTCGCAGAGGTAGGGGCGTAGGGGCACCCAGCTATCCCTATTGTGTGTTTTCCCAGGCAAGCGCAGCCTCCCGGCCGCGGCGCTCGTTGACCTTAGCGCAAATTAGCATCGCGATAACGAACAAGGCCACACATAATAGAATAGACGCTTGCAAGCCAATGAGCGTTTGCAACACACCCAGCATGACGATACCAAACACCCCCGCCAACTTATTGGCCAACCCCCAGAAACCGAAAAACTCAGCTGATTTTTCCAGCGGTGAAAATAGACCAACCAGTGCCCGGCTGGCAGATTGGCTAGAACCAAGGCTCAGCCCCGCCAAGCAACCCACTACCAAGAATACGTACTGGGCCTGCCACTGCACCTCAAACTGTTCGTTGATCCACTGGGTAAGCTCCGGGGTTGCCCAGATGGCAATAATCGCCAGCACCCAGAGCGCCAGCGTCATTTGGTAAGTGTGCTTGGCACCTAGCCGATCCTGTAACCAACCAAACCCCAGCGCCCCCGCCGCCGCGGTAACTTGAACAATAATAAACATGATATTGCGTACACTCTCGTCCCAGCCAATCACTTGGGCACCATAGATAAATGCAAACGCGATAATGATGTAAACACCGGCCATTGAGAACAACAGCGATATTAAAAACACGGCCAGGTCTTTGAAATAACGCAGTTCATGCAGCGTGGATGTCACCCGCTTCAAGGCAATATGACGGTACGAGACGCCACGAGGCTGAGGCGTACCACGCTCTTTTAGCCATAAAAAAGTGGGAATGGCGGTAATCAAGAAAAAGCCGGCGGCAAAGGGACCCACCCAGCGTATACGTTCAAAATTATCCGCGCTTGCCTCACCTAGCACCACCAGAGTAAAGCCTGCTGCAAATAGTCCGCCAATGTAGCCTAACGCCCAGCCAAAGCCGGAAATTTTACCCAGCGACTCTGGCGGCCCCAGTTCAGGTAAAAAGGCGGCTATAAACGACTCCCCCATGGAATAAGCGTAATTAGACAGCACAATTAATAGCAGGCCAATAATGACGTAGCCGGGTTCAACAAAGTACAGCATGGCCGTCGTGACCACGGTGGCAAGATAGCTGATGAGCAGAAAACGCTTTTTCTCAGCCCGGTAGTCCATCACCGCGCCACACAATGGGGCCGTGATCACTACCATCAGATAGCTGATAGCCAGACCAAGGCTCCATAAGAAGTTGGCAAGTCGGAAGTTATCACCCCGATCCCCGACGATGACCGTGGTAAATAGCTCGCCAAAGACCACGGTAATTATCAGTAGCGTGTAAGCCTGGTTGGCAAAATCAAACATCGCCCAGCCAAAAATCTCTCGACGCGATGCGTAGCCATTCATCGCCTTAGCAGTAGTAGCAGGCAGCATTAGTTTACTCTCACAGAGGAAGTCGTAAGCCTAGCAGGTGGAGCCAGCAATATGCCACGGCTTGCGTTGGCAGATTAGTGGTGACAGATGACCAGCGTTGCTCTAAGTTTGATTGACTGACAGGTCAAATGGGTAGACAGCAATGGGATTAGTCCCACCACCTTCACGGTTATTATATCCATGCCTTTTAAAAAGGTTGATGGCTGTGTTGTGTCTTTGCCTAGCAATGGTTTCTAGCACATATGCTGAAGCGCCCCTCACCTTGGCGTCATTAACCTTTATTACTGAAGAATACCCTCCCTACAACTATATCGCTGATAATAGCAATGTCGACAATCAGGAGTTAACAGGTCTATCAATTGAGTTATTGGAAGAGATGTTTGCCGCGACTAAAACACCATTTAGTCCTCAGGATATTCGTTATTATCCATGGGTCCGCGGCTATGAGATGGCGCTAAGTCAGCCTAACATGGTGCTATTTTCAACTACTCGCACGCCTGCACGGGAGGCCAATTTTCACTGGGTGGGGCCGATTGCTCAGGATCGAGTCGTACTGCTCGCCCATCGTGACGCACCGATCACGATTGATTCGTTAGTTCAAGCCATTGATCGCGAACTGACCGTGGCAGTGATTCGTGAAGATATTGGTGCCCAGGCACTGTTGGAAGCAGGTTACCCTGGTCGCCTGCTAGTAACCGCCATTGATAACCGCAGCGCGCTCAAAATGCTGACCCGCGGGCGGGTTGATTTATGGGCTTATAGTGAGGATGTAGCTGCCTGGATAGCTAAATCCAGAGGCTACACTAAAGATAATTTAATCCCGGTACACACGCTCAGTGAATCTTCGCTATACTTTGCCATAAACCAAGCTACAGATCAGCGCTTGGTAGCGCTGATGCAACAAGCATTAGACAGAGTGCAGGCAGAGCGGTCTCAGAGGTAAATAATGGTGGCTAATGACGTAATTTGCCAATGGCGATACCGCATGGGCGTTGCTCTTATCAGCGCTATGGGTAGCTGCAGCCTGCCGCTTCAAGCGATGCCGCTCACTATCAACACGGAAGAGTACCCGCCGTTTAACTACGCGGACGACCAAGGCCAAATCATCGGCAGCGCGACGATGCTCCTTCGCAACGCGCTACGCCAAGCGGATATTGAGGCCTATTTTCGGTTGCTGCCTTGGGCCCGCGCTTACACCGAAGCACGCTTAAGCGACAATCACTGCGTTTATTCCACGACTCGTACTCATGAGCGGGAAGCGTTATTTCAGTGGATTGGGCCGCTGGTAGTCAATGAGTGGGCTGCGTTCAGTTTAGCCTGCGTATTCCGGCGAACGTGACCGGTCATTCCGGTGATCGTGACCGATTTGCACACGGCCTTCACGCTGGAGAGAGTTTTGTACGCTGAGCGGTCACGATGGGTCAACCGATTCCGTTTT
>NZ_JBANSN010000019.1:0-72600 GCF_037070215.1 Vreelandella arctica
AGTGTATCTGAACGACGGAAAGTGGTTAAAAAGTAGGCAATTTAAGATGTACCAATAGGTTTTTAATAGCATGGCGGCCTGGGTGCGGTACTTGCTGAGGTGCTATGAGAAATCCGGGCTAGAGATGTAGCAGAAATGACGCTTGCTCCCACTATCGAAAACAAAGTCGAAGCTGCTTATAGACGAGGTGATCTCTTCGAAAAACGGCGAGAAATGATGCAGGGCTGGGCAAATTATGTAAAGCCATAAAGACACAGCTGAAAATGACATTATCAGATGATTTATTTAATGGCACATAACAGCATTTAACTGTCACTGCACAACAACATTTTTGGTATAAAAATCGATAAAACAGAAACTTACTTAATAAAAATCAAATTAAACCGCGCAAAATATGAGACACCTGGAGCGTTGCCTGCTGCTGTGTAGCGCCACTTTTTAGTAACATCCGTAGCCCTGATATTGAAAGCGTTAAGAAATATGCTGAGCTTTGAGGGTCGCGCTGAGCGGGAATGGAGCCTTCGACTTGCGCCTGTTCAATAACCGTTACAAAGAATGAAGTTATAGACTGAACGCTTTGTGCAGCGGCCTCGGCTTCAGATGAGCCTTGGCTGCCAAGCTCCGTGGCGGAGTTAAAAATCAAGCAGCCTAAGGCGGCTTGCTCGCTTTCTGCCTGCTCGGCAGTGCGCATCAGAAGGCGTTCTATAAAACACCAAGCACTCTCTTCTTGTGCTAGTGAGGAAGTCAGTTGAGCCAGCAACTGTTCCCGGTAGCGTGCAAGCGCCTTCGTAAATAGCGTCTCTTTATTACCATAGAGATGGTAAAGACTACTGCGAGAAATGTTCATGGCCTCTAACAGATCACGCAGTGATGTATGGTGATATCCCGAACGCCAAAACGAATGCATGGCAGCGCTTAACGCCGCCTCTGGTTGATGCTGCATCGGTCTTCCAACGCTCATGTGTCTACCTCACTGCCTATCTAACTGATTAGCTGCCTAATGTACCATATTGACCGTACCGCTTACTGTACGCGCTTTTTATTCCCCATCGAGTAGGAGGGGGAGTCACCTCCCCCGTCCTCTCACACCACCGTACGTACGGTTCCGTATACGGCGGTTCATGAACAACGTTTGAGCACTCTTACCGTCTCCAATACCGAGATCAGACCCTGATCGTAAAACCACTTTCTCGGCAGGGCCTGATTCATGTGCGAAGCCCCGGCATTCCAACAGGGGCCTCGACCGTTCCACGCCGATTTCCAAGCACGGTACGCGTCCAGACCTAGGCCTCGGAGTTTCCGCCACCGGGTCGCCGGGCGCTTCCATTGCCGCCAGATCAGACCGCGTAAGCGGCGGCGTATCCATTGATCCAGTGCTTCCAAGGGGCGTTTCACATCAACGAGGCTAAAATAGTTGGCCCATCCTCGCAGGACTGGCCTCAACCCTTCGATTACCCGTTGGATGTTACGCCCCCTGCCACGTTTCAAGATCTCACGGACACGCTGCATCATACGCTCCAGACTTGTCTTGGCCAGCGTCAACTTCGGCTGCTTGTGCCAAGTGAGACGGTAGCCCAGATAGCCGCGTTTCCATGGCCGATCCACCGCACTTTTCCGGCGATTGACCGTCAGCCGGAGTGAGTTCTCGAGATACTCACTCAAGCTTTCCATGACACGTTCGCCTGCCCGCCGACTTTTGACATACACCTGCACATCATCGGCGTAGCGGCAGAAGCGGTGGCCTCGGTGTTCCAACTCCTTGTCCATGTCGTCCAGCAGGATGTTCGCCAGCAGCGGGCTGAGTGGCCCGCCTTGGGGCGTCCCCTGCCTTCTCGGCGTGGGGAGACCCTGCTGGAACATGCCCGCCTCCAGGTAACGACGGATCAGACGCAGCACGCGCTTGTCGTCAACGCGCCGCGCGACCCGGGCCATCAGCAGGTCGTGATTCACTCGGTCGAAGAAGGCTTCGAGGTCAAGGTCGACCACCCAACGGTGGCCAGCGGTAACGTGAGCCTTCATGGCCGAGACGGCCTGCTTGGCACTCCGCCTGGGGCGGTAGCCGTAACTTGACTCAGAGAAGAGCGGGTCGAAGATCGGCATGAGCACCTGGGACAGCGCTTGTTGGATCAACCGGTCGGTGACCGTGGGTATCCCGAGCTGCCGTACGCCGCCTTTTGGCTTGGGGATCGTGGCCGCTCGGACTGGACTCGGGTGATACGCATCGGCCAGCAGCCGCTCGCGCAGCGTTGGCCAGTGCTGCTTTAGGTAGTTAGCCAACTGATGCACCGTCATGCCATCGGCACCCGGTGCGCCTTTGTTGGTGACCACCCGTCGGTAAGCTCGCTCCATGTTGTCCGGGTCAACGACCCGTTCCATAAGCGAGGCGTGCTCCGCTTTCGTCCACGATAGCGACGCCGGGGTCGTCTCAACGCTCACCGGCCGGGACCCAGGGTACTGCCCATGTCCCTCTGGGTGAGTGACGGTGTTAGCGTCATTGTCTGTCTTCATGATCGATCCTCGAGACGTTATCGCCTACTCGCGGTTCTTCATGTTCGGCCCTTGGTGCCGCGGTGAACCGGCACTTACTATGGCCTCGGCTGACGTCTGGAGATCCATCCCGTCGCCTCTCGACGCCGGTAGCACTGTGGCAGACCACCAGACCTCCCAGGGTAAGACGCGCGACCTTCCCGCTTATGCCTGTCGGATATACGTTATGACGTTCCGTGCAAGTATTGGGCTTTGATGATTATGGCCATCTCACCCCGCCATGCCGCCTCGTATCCGCTTCCTGTTCGTCAGACCAGCGTTTTGCCTTAGGCTTCCTTCAGATTCCACCTCACGGTGGACACCCTTGCCATCGGCTAGCACTTCCCCTTGCCGGGCGTGCAGGGGACTTCCACCCCCAAGTCATCCTGCGGCACCACCCACAGGAATAGCGCCCGTCAAGGCGCTGCGCGCCATGCCTGGCGCACCATAAAAAAGCCCGCAGTGATCCTGCGGGCATAGGAAAAAAGGCTTAATTAAGCAGTTCACGCACCTGTTTAATGCCTTCACGGGCGAGCTGCACCGGGCGGGAGTCGCTGATGGTCCAGGCTGCCATGGAGCCATCGTACATGGCGATATTTTCAAACCCAGCGACTTCGCTGAGCACAAACCAGTCGGTCGCTGCCCAATGGCCGGTATTGCAAAAAGCAATGGTGCGCTCACGGCTGTCCAGGTCAGCGTCATTAATGCGTGACTGCAGACCATCGACATCCAGGTAGTAAGCACCGTTTTGAACATTTAAGTGGCTTTGGTGCGGTAGGCTTCGTGCGCCTGGTATCGTTCCTGCCACTCGCGCAGCGGGTGATTTATTCTCACCAGAAAAATATTCAGAGGGTCGTGCGTCTACCAACTGCGCCTGCTCTTCTCGCGCCGCCTCTACGTCTTCCGTACTTGCCACTAACTGCTCACGTAAAGACGCTTCGAAGTTTGTCGAATCAAAGGCATCAGGATCGCCCGTGGCAACGTCATAGCCCTGCTGCTGCCAGCCTGCAAAGCCACCGTTCAAAATCGAAACGTCATCGTGACCTAATACTTTCAAGGTCCAATAGATCCTTGCCGCGCTGCCAAAGTCCGTCGGCCCTGTCCCTGCTGGCACGATCACCACGTCGCTGTCGTTGCTGATCCCCAGGCCACCGATCAATACTTCCAAATCATCGACCTCGGGCATCAACCCCGCCACGCTGTCACGGTTTTCGCGCCAACCATCATCGGTGTAACTGGTATAGCGGCTACCGGGAATACGCGCTTCTCGAAAGCTATCTTCATCTCCGCCGTTATCGATGGAGGAACGAACGTCCAAAATCACCAGTGACGACTGCTCTTTGTGGGTATCCAACCACTGTGCATCCACCAGTGGCGTCATTTCCAACGCTTGAGCTTGGGTAATCACACTGAAGACACCAGCGGCACTGATAACGATGCGTTTCATGGAAACAACTCCTCTAACGGGAAGGAACGATTGGTACAATACCCTTATCATGCGCTATAAAAAGAGAAGCTGACAATAGAGTTTGGCTATATGGCACTCTCCAAGAGCACAGGAAAATAATCTACGTGACGATGTAAGTATTTTGAAAATGGCCTCACTGAACATGAGAACAATGCATCAGGAGCACTGTTATGCCCCCTTTCACACCACGCTCGTCTGCGTCAGCGCCCACCTTCTGGCTAAGCGGTAAGCGCCATGCCGAGCAGGATCTTTTTTTCCGCCAGACGCTGCAAGCTAAGGGGTGGAAAGAGGGAGATGAACAGCACTGGCAGGCGGCGTGGGTCACCGGCAT
Source organism: Vreelandella arctica (assembly GCF_037070215.1). Classification (NCBI taxonomy): domain Bacteria; kingdom Pseudomonadati; phylum Pseudomonadota; class Gammaproteobacteria; order Oceanospirillales; family Halomonadaceae; genus Vreelandella; species Vreelandella arctica. Next base: position 4,326 of record NZ_JBANSN010000019.1, read on the forward strand.
GCCGCCCAGGGCAGCGTTCAAGGCGACGTCTCCCAGCCGTGTGATGAACCACATTCCCGGCAACGCCGCGCTCACGGTCAAAAGCCGCCTGCATGCGGGCTTGAGTGCGCTGCGCGAACGTACCCGGCGCCACTACGGTGAGGCGCATTCCAATACGGCGCGGCTGAATTTCTTCCCCCGCGCCTATGAAATGCCCCAAGACTATCCGGCGCTTGTCGAAGACGCCGCCGCGCATCCCGAAAAGCGCTGGATTTTAAAGCCGACCAATGCGTCCAAGGGGCAAGGGGTTCAGGTGCTGCGTGACCCGACCACCGCACCGCTGGAACCCAACTGGCTGGTGCAGGAGTACGTTGCCAACCCACACACCATCCGCGGCCACAAGTACGTGCTGCGCCTTTATATGCTGATCGCCAGCATTGACCCGCTACGCGTGTATCTCTACGACCAAGGCTTTGCCAAGCTGGCCTCGGCGCCGTGGAGCCCGAATGACATCGACAACCCCTTTAGCCAGTTGACCAACCCCGACATCAACGCGCTCAACCTAGACGCCGAAATTCCGGTGGAGTTTATCGACCTTGACCGCTATCGCCACTGGCTTCGCGAGCAGGGCCACGACGACCAGACGCTGTTTAGCCAGCTTCAGGATCTGGCCACGCTGACCGCGCTCTCTGGCGTCGAGGCGATGCGCGCCCGCTCCCAGGAAGACGGCGCCGACCCGCGGGGCTGCTACGAGTTAATCGGCCTGGACTGCTTGGTCGACGACCAGCTCAAGCCCTGGATTCTGGAGTGCAACCTGAGCCCCTCACTGGGCACCTGCGCCAAACCCGAACACGGCGGCGTGGTCGAAGAGGCCGTAAAAGCCGGGCTGGTGAAGGACATGATCGATCTGACCGGGCTTGATCAGCCGCCCCGGGACGCAACGACCTTCGATGCTGCTGCGCTGGCGGCCGAGCGTGAACGTGCCGGTGGCTTTGTACCGCTCTACCCGACCCAGGATGCCCAACGCTACCTGCCCTTTGTCGGGCTACCCAGCCTTGCCGATTACCATTTGGCGGCTGAGCTCGCCCCGCTGAGCCTGTCTTTCCACGGCCAGGACGTCAGCGAGCTGATCGACGGTGAGCAATTGGCGCTTTACCACCACACAAGCGGGCGCTATTTCCAGCTTAACGACAGCGCTGCGCTGATCTGGCTGCTAGTCAGCGAAGGCGAGTCGATCGAGACCGTTATTGATCACCTACAGGCGGCAAGCGGCGGGCAGGTCGACGCCGGCACCCTGACCATCGATATGTGGGCCACACTTTCGCTATGGTGGCAGCATGGGCTGCTGGGGCCTGGTGATCGCAACACCTCAGCGCCCGACATGGCGTTTGCCGCTCGCGAACACCCTGCTACCTGGCGCAGTACGCTGTTTTTTGATCAGCGTCGTTATTCGATCAGTGCGCCCCAGGGCCCAGTGGCAGAGCGCATTGCCAACGCCCTCGCGCCTCTGCTGGAGGCTGATAAAAAAGCCGCCGACACGTCGCTGCACATACTGGAAAGCGCCAACGGCTATTGCCTGACCAACGACAGCCGGGTTATTCGCTCGCGTCTGCACCTCGACGACATCGTCCCCGCCATTATCCAGCACTGCTTGTCCCACACCGCTATTGATGGGCATCTGATACTCGATGTCGTGCTGCTGAGTCGACAGGAGGGGCATATCGTCTGCGTTATGCCCAACCAAGATTCTACCCAGGCGATGGAGACACTGAAGGCGGTGGCGGCACATAAAGGCCATGCCCTGACATACGGGGCACGCCTCTCTCTGGCCGCACCGAACACTCTGGAACCGCTTAATGTCCCGATTGAGGATGCCGGGTTCTTGTTTCAGGAGCGCGGCCCTTGCGTTGGGCTTTTATGGCTTGATGCAGCCCCGTGCGTAAGCCCGGAGGCACCGTCGTCGCTTGAATGGCTCGGCGCCCTGCTGCCCGTAGCCTTGGAAACAGCAGAACACCCACAAGGATTAAGCCCTGACGCCTTAACTGCGCTGCAGCAAATGATCCAGGGGGCGCGCTGCGCCCGGCTGGACACTAAGCAGGTCGAAACCGTTACCCAGTGGCTTAAACAAACACCGCTTTTAACCTCTTCCCATGCCGCGGTATAGCGGCAGGAAGGCGCGCCATCTGGCGCATTTGCTTGTGACACTATAAGGAGAAACACCATGTCTCAACACGAAGCTAAACGTCGTTTACTGAGCCGTCTAAGCCGCCAGTTCGGCTATACCGCACCTGCCCTCGCCCTGGTGGCAAGCGGTCTTGCTTTCCAAGCCCAGGCAGATGAGCCCAACACAGGATTCACGCCGATGCAGGAAGCGCCCATGATGCTGGCCGAAGGCGGTGCCGAAGGTGAGGAAGAAGAGATGGAAGGTGAAGGTGAAGGCGGTGCCGAAGCCGGTTAACGATTTACAGCACGCGTAATTTGCTGTGTTGTGCTGAGCTGGTGATGTCGCCAGCTCAGCGTATCAGGAGCTTCGTTATGTCTGTTAACTCGTTGTCCGCAGCTGAACCATACGCCACGAGTAAGGAGCTGGTGGATGAAAACATCTATCCACTTAATCAGCTCAGCGATTTACTCCTACTAATGCCTTGCACATTATATCAACAGCTGTTTGAAACCCAGTCAGTGGGTAAGCATGTACGCCATGTACTAGAGCATTATCAAACGCTACTGGCTGGCCTCAAAGACAGCGTCCAAAAAAATACTATCGATTATGAACAGCGTGATCGGCAGGCAGCGCTAGAAGAAGACCCCAGCGTTGCGGCACAAGCCGTTGACAAGCTTCGAAATGAACTACAAGCGCTGGCCCACCAGCCCGTCGATATACCCATAGTGGTTAACTACTCAGTCGACCCATCGGGCAATAACCTCATATTGCCTTCCAGCCTAGGTCGTGAGCTGGCGTTTCTAATGAGCCACACCGTACACCACATGGCGCTTATCCGGCTGTTGTGCGAATCAATGAATATAGCCTTATCAAGCGATTTTGGTGTACATCCCTCTACGCTGCGCTTTTGGCAACAAAACATGCGTTAAGTCGTTTTTTATCGAGGAGAGCTAGCAATGAACCCATTTATCAAACAATCCCGCTATTTCCTTACAGTGTTGATGATGGCAGGAGGCAGTGGATCGTTTATCACACAAGCATCCGCGAATGAGCCGATTGATTGGCCAGAAGAGGGTTGGACAGTCATTGCTTCAGAGAAAAACTACGCGACGCTACTTGATGATCTACATCAGGCTGTTTCTGACGCTGGGATGGTGGTAGTTACAGAAGCTGGTCCAACCGAGGCCGCTGCACAGCGCGGCGAAACCATTCCGGGTAATCGAGTCGTCGGGGTATTTCGTAACGACTTTGCGGTAGATATCATCCGTGAAAGCGTACCGGCAATGATTGAAGCGCCACTGCGGTTCTACGTTACTGAAGATTCAGCCGACAGCGCGACACTGTCATGGAAAATACCTAGCTATGTATTTGCTCCTTATATCAACCAGAGCACGCCTAAATTAGACGATAACGCTCAGACGTTAGATGCCTTATTTCAACAAATAGGCGATAGCGCCGTGTCACCTTAATGTAGCAGCGCATATACCCTTAACACTCGGTGTGGCTCGCTTGGTTGATGCGGTCTTCCTCGATTTTAGTCAGCATAAAACAATTTGACGTTGGCGTTTCAACTTCTCCAGACGTCCTACCGTTAAGTAAATAACACCAATCGAATGGTTATATTTGGAGACGATGAGATGGCTACAAGAGAAGTAGATGTTGCGATTATAGGGGCCGGCACAGCGGGTCTCGCCGCCTATAACGCCGCGCGCAAACATACCGATAATCTGGTGTTAATCGAAGGCAACCACTACGGTACAACGTGCGCCCGGGTAGGCTGCATGCCCAGCAAATTGCTGATCGCAGCGGCGGAAAGTGCCCATGATGCAGCAAATGCAGAACTGTTTGGGATTCAGGTAGAGAATATCGTGGTCAATGGCGAGAAAGTCCTTGAACGCGTACGCAAGGAAAGGAATAAATTTGTCGGGTCGGTGCTGGCATCAATCGACGCTATACCCTCCGCCCATAAGCTGGTAGGTAGTGCCCGCTTCGTGGCCCCGGGCAGGCTGGCGGTCGGTGAAGGAATTGAAATCAAGGCAGATCGAATCGTGATTGCCACCGGGTCGAGTCCTACTATTCCCGATATGTTTCAGGGGTTGGGCAAACGACTGCTGGTGAATGATAGCCTGTTCGAATTGCCTGATCTGCCTGAATCGGTGGCAGTGTTTGGAACCGGCGTAGTCGGCTTGGAATTGGGCCAGGCGCTGAGTCGCCTGGGTGTTCGCGTACGCATGTTTGGTCGAAGTGGCTCCCTTGGCGGCATCGCTGACCAGGAATTACGCGATTATGCCGAACAATGTTTTAACGAGGAGTTCTATCTGGACACTCGCTCAGAAGTGGCCGATGTTTCCTCGGTTGAAGACGGTGTGTCCATTAGCTTTGTTGATCGCGACAAGGGCGCGCTGACGGAGCTATTTGACTATGTCCTGGTGGCGACCGGTCGTTCGCCTAATCTTAACTCGCTGGCGCTGCACAACAGTGGGCTAGCTCTTGATGACAATGGGGTGCCACTGAACGAGTCATCGACCCTACAGTGTGGAAACAGCCCGGTTTTCTTGGTAGGTGACGCTAATCAACAGGCACCCGTTCTTCACGAAGCGGCTCATGAAGGCCGAATCGCCGGGGACAATGCGGGCCGTTACCCAAACGTGATCCCTGCTGAAAGGAAGGCGCCCTTTTCCGTGGTGTTCTGCAGCCCGCAGATAACCAGCGTGGGCCTCGGCGTTAGCCGCATGCCGGCAGCCGAACGCGAGAATTATGTGGTGGGCAAAAGCGCGTTTGAAGATCAGGGGCGTAGCAAGGTGTTAGGAAAAAACCGGGGAATCTTAAAAGTGTATGCAGAGCGCGATAGCGGTTTGTTCGTGGGCGCCGAGATGTTTGGCCCCGCCGCTGAACATATTGGCCATCTCTTGGCCTGGGCCGCGCAGCAACGCATGACCATCTCCACAATGCTGGCGATGCCGTTCTACCACCCGGTCATTGAGGAAGGGGTGCGTACGGCACTTAGAGACGCGCACGGAAAAATGAACAAGGCCGACACCGACATCGATCCCTGCTTGGAATGCGGGCCTGCTACTTAATCTTTCGACGAGTAGCAACGGATCGACTATAGCTACTGTACGTGAACCGGAATCTTCCACGTATTGGGGTGTCCACTCAAATGCCCCTTTTACAAACAATCTGTTAGGGGCCACACATTAAAAGGAGTTACATGATGTCAGCACACGCTAAAATCGACGCAACCTTTCCGGCTATTGCTTTAAAGACCGTTACTGGTGAGACGGTGACGCTAGGACAGCCACCGCAAGGTCAATGGCAGATGCTGGTTATGTACCGGGGTCTTCACTGCCCTATCTGCAAAAAATACCTCGGCCAGATCAATGACAAGAAAGCCGACTTCGATAATAGGAATGTGCAGATCGTTGCGGTCTCCACCGACCCTGAGGAAAAAGCCAAACAATTTGCTGATGAAGTAGGCTTAAATTTTGACGTCGCGTACGGCCTTGGTATCGATCAGGCGCGTGACTTAGGCCTATATATCTCTACCCCCTTGGATAGTACAGAGACCGATCAACCTTTTGCCGAACCGGGGCTGTTTTTCATTCGCCCGGATGGCGGACTACATTTTGCGGAAATCTCTAGCGCGCCTTTCTGCCGTCCCAATTTGGAAATGATCAAGATGGGTATTGCGACTATCCAGGACAAGAATTACCCGCCTCGCGGCATCGGCTAAAACTTTTTATTTAAGCGTTACCATCGCGATGCAAAACATCCAGGTCGATTTCGAAAGTAATTAATTGTTAAAACAATCATTTCCCTAATCTATTTCCATGCAGACTTAAACCCAGCTCCGGCCGAGCGGCCGGAGCTTAAATATCTCACGTTAGGCTGGCTGTTTGCCCCCTTGGGAGCGTTTGGTGTGCCGCGCCGAGTGCCAATAAGCCATTGCTGTGTGCCGATGTTCACCGGAGCCGTTGAACTCCAAGATCCACTGCATCGACCAAGCTAGTAACCTGCCCATCAGGGTTACCCATTAAGGGATGGTAGAACGACTCTTGGCGTTGAATCCAAATGCCATGAAAACCGGCTTGAATCGCGCCGTGAACATCCCAGGCATGGGCAGCTACCAGCAGAGCATTCGCAGGTGCGCATGAGTGTTTCAATGCAGCCAAACGGTAAAGCTCTGTTTGCGGCTTCCAGATGCTGAAATCCTCCACCGATACAATATCGTCAACCAGATGCTCTATGCCGTTGTCGCGTACCAGCTTCTCTGTATTAGCGCGGGAGCCATTAGTGAGCAGGACGGCTTGGCACTCTGAGTTCTTCGCCCTTTCAAGCGCGGGTTTGACATCTTTATGGGCAGGGAGCTGGGAGAAAACGCCCAAGATATCTTTCAACGTGGTTTCATCGGCCTCGCGTCCAAGGCTGTGCAGCAGGACCGTTAGTGTCCCTTTAGCAATGTCTGGAAAGGGGTGGAAGACGCCGCTGGCCGAGAGAGCGAAAGCATCTCTCAGCAACTGTGCGAAAAATAGTCGATCCGTACCGGGGGGCAGGTTTAGCTCAGTCAGTTTATCTTCCAGCGGAGCCAGGGAAAAAACGGTTTCAACAACATCAAAGAAAATGATACGTGGCTGTGCTTTTAGCGTTTGCTGGGGCATTTGGGCGCACCTATATCCATCATGACTGTGAAGCCCATGTTACGCCAACGTGTCGGCGAGACTAGGAAAATTTATATAATCGCGCTTAGGTAGTAGATTGTAGCTACAGCTACATTTTCAAAAAACATCAGCCGTAATCGACCTATAACTCTTCAAATACGACTTGGCATGCCGACTCTCTCGCAGCACCGAGTCTGCAACTGATGGCAGATGTTTCAACTGTTCCGTCAAAAAACGACGTGTAAGGTTTCGCTACGTTCAACAACTAATCCGGTGAATGTTATACGCATTATTGTCATTTCTGCTTTCACGTTTAAATGTGATGGCATCAATAAATAGAGCAAGGAGTTTAACATGGGTCATTTAAAGAATGGCTTTATCGCCGGTTTCGCTGCAACACTCGCATTGTCGGCCATCATGGTGATGAAGACCAGCATGGGGTTAATGCCTGATCTGAATCCAATCCAAATGTTGGAGCAGATGATGCATTCCCGGCTGGGACTACCCGCTACCCCCATTATGGGCTGGATCATGCACTTTGCTATTGGCACCGTACTTTGGGGTGGGATATTTAGCATGATAATATCCTTCATCCCTGGGAAGTCTGTTGTTGCAAAGGGCATCATCTTTGCAACCGGCGCATGGTTATTGATGATGCTAATCCCCATGCCTATGTCGGGCGCCGGTCTCTTTGGCATCAATATAGGCCCGATGGCGCCGGTCATGACGCTGGTCTTGCATTGGATCTGGGGCATCGTACTTGGCGCAACGTTCAAGAAACTAGATCGCTCGTCATAACACACATAATGACACCAGGTGCTCTCGCAAGGCACCTGCCACGCTTCTCTATTAATTTTTCTTAGCAGCTAACTAACTAGAGTTCAGAATGATCAATGTCCTGGCCTATCTCAACCAGAATCACGTGTCATGAGCATGCTCCAGAGAGTGGATAAACCAACAGTCTGGAGCAGCTATTGGGCCGGGCAATGACGTTAGCCGCCCAGAGTTTTCTCACCCTTGTAGTTTGGCGACCGTTTCGTCTGTACTCCAAAGCGCATTGGCAATAAACCTGAAATTCGTCAAGGCGGCTAAATAACCATCGCCTTCTGGTAGTTTTGCTGCCGCAGTAGCGTCGCGAACCACGACCACTTCAAACCCCTGCTCTAATAGTTCTCGCAAGTGAGATTCGACGCATAAATTTGCGGACATGCCAGCCAAGATAACTTGATCAATGCGACGTTTACGCAGTTGAAGTGCCAAATCGTTGTGTTCAGGGCCGTAAATTTTATGCGGAGACGTAATAATTGTCTCACCATCTTCAATATATTGTTTATATTGCGGCATAAAATCGGCACCTGTATTACGCGGTAAAGCGGCGAGCGGATTTTCACGATCAAACATGCCGATCCCATGCATCATTTTTTCTAACGGGCCGCCAAACGTCCACTGGTGGTCATGCGGGTAATAATAGTGGGGAGACACCGCTACCGTTATCCCTCGCTGTTTAGCGGCTTCAAATAAGCGGCGAATGTTTTCTACCGTATTATGTTCCTGTACGCTTTCCCCCACTACCTGCCAAGTGACGCCCTCCGGGCTTAGAAAATCGACTTGGGGATCGGTAACGACTAGCGCTGCACGACTAAGATCCAGTTGGAAACCTGTATCGGGTAAGGCACCTTCTGCTGGCGGAGCATAAGGGTCTGTAGTTGCGCCTTGCGCCATGGCAGAGCTGGAGAAGCCACCTATTGTTGCCGCTGTAATACCAGCAAGGCCTCCCGCTAATACACGTCGGCGCCCCTCATCTACGTTATGTAGAGTGGCTGGCGACTTATTGTCACTATGATGGTTGCACATAAGGTAAATCCTCTTGGAGTATCAGACCCTGATTAGCCTAGACGCAACCACCACGATAAAAGTACTAGAAAGGTGCCATATCGTTCGGATAATGGGTGACAGGTATGCTTGAAAACGCCCTTAAAGATATGTTGATCAATGTCACCTCGTTTGCCGTATGCGACATTCGCCGTGACTGGCCGCTACAGGCTCCCCCACTAGGAACGGTATCGCTTCATTATATATTGCGTGGAAACGGCAGTATGGTGGGCCAAAATCATCAGCGGACGCCTTTGAACGCCGGTAGCTTAGTTATATGCCCGCCCCACTATGCCCTCACCATCGACGAGGTTACGGGGGAGCCGTTTGGCGTTAATCAATGTATACCCGTTGGCCAGTCGCCCCCTTGGATGCGTACCCATACCGATACCACATTGCCAGGCGTCCTCATTTTGTGTGGCTTGCTGGAAGTCGATTCACTGACCGGCGGTTCTCCCTTTGATCGTTTGCACGCTCCGGTACGCCTTGAAAACTCTAATGCTCATATCCAGCATCTTTTTCACCAATTATTTCAAGAATTAGAATCTCCAAAGCTTGGCACCACCGCCATGCTGGAAGCATTGATGAAACAATGTTTTATTTGGCTGCTGCGTGAAATTCAAGAAAATGCACCTCAACATCCATGGCTATTAACCTTGGAAGCGCCGGAACTACATAATGCTATTGAGGCAATGACACAATATAGGGGGCAACGATTGAATATTGATCAACTCGCTGAGCGTTGCCATATGAGCCGCACTGTCTTTATTGAGCGTTTTAAACGGGCTTTTGGGATGCCACCACATCGATTTTCAATCGAACTACGTCTTCGTTACGCTGCACGTCTTTTAAACACCACCTCATTACCAACACAACGTATTGCCGAGCGCTGCGGCTATCTGAGCCGTAGTCAATTCAGCGCTGCTTTTAAAACAAAATTTGGTGATGATCCAGAAACCTATCGCAAAAAGCTTCGTCCTCCTGAGCGTCATGATCAATCGCTCTAGACCTTCTCGTTTGAGCAGCACTTTAGCGCCTTCCCCATGTGAGTATAAGCATTAGGGGTGAACTCACGTCAGTGCATGAAATGCCATGACACGCATCGCCGATGATATTGATGGAAACTAACGTGCTTGTTCTTCTGATCCACTGATCCCTTCGTGCAAGGACTCAATGAGCGGGCAGGTGATATTGCCTTGTTGGGCGTGGCACCGGTCGACCATTTTCCCAAGCGCCTTCTCGATTTTCTCCAGCCTTTCGATCTTCTCTCGCACGTCCCGCAACTTGTGCTCGGCCAAAGCACTGGCTTCCTGGCAGTGGGCGCCGTCTTCGAGCCGGAGCAGGTCGCTGATCTCGTCGAGACTGAAGCCCAACTGCTGCGCCGTTTTCACGAACGTCAATCGGTCGATATCGGCATCACCATAGCGCCGGATACCACCCGGCGGGCGCTGGGGTTCCGGTATTAGCCCTCGCCGCTGGTAATAGCGGATTGTCTCGATATGAACCTTGGCTGCCCTGGCCAGACCACCAATGGTCAGTGAATTTGCGTCATTCAACATCTGCCTTGACTCCGTAGCCGACTACGGAAGTAACCTTATCTCAATACGGAGCCGAATGCCCGACCTCCACTCGCTTAAAAGGAGAACGTCTGTTGAAAAACCCAACGACCCTGCTGCGCGCGAGCGTAATTGGAACCGTCCTGGTGGCTTTGTGCTGCTTCACCCCAATCCTGGTGATCCTGCTGGGCGCTGTGGGCCTAGCAGCCCTGACGGGGTATCTCGACTACGTGTTGCTTCCAGCCCTGGCCGTATTCATCGGCTTGACCGTCTATGCCCTATGGCGCAAAAAACAATTCGACGCCTACCGTAAGAATGCCTCTACAGATTCAAGGAGTTGTCCTGATGAGTGATAACAACCTGCATATTGCCGTCATCGGCACCGGCGGCGCGGCCATGGCGGCCGCTTTGAAAGCCGCGGAGCGTGGCGCCCGCATTATCTTGGTCGAGCGTGGCACCATCGGCGGCACCTGCGTCAATATCGGCTGCGTACCCTCGAAGATCATGATCCGCGCCGCGCATATTGCGCACCTGCGCAAGGAGAGCCCCTTTGACGAGGGGGTAAGCGCTCAGCCCCCCGTGGTGAACCGGATGAAACTGGTTCAGCAGCAGCATGCACGTGTCGAAGAACTTCGTAATAACAAGTACGAAAGCATACTGCGAGACCACTCAGCCATCACGATCCTGAAAGGTGAAGCCCGGTTTGTCGATGCCCATAATCTGACAGTCAGACTGAACGACGGCGGTGGGCAGACTGTTCACTTCGACCGCGCCTTTATTGGCACCGGCGCCCGCCCTTCAGAGCCGCCGATACCGGGGCTGGCCGATACGCCGTATCTGACCTCCACCAGTGCGTTGGTACTGGATACAGTACCCGAACGGTTGATTGTGATCGGTGCCGGTTTCGTTGCCCTGGAGTTAGCTCAGGCCTTCGCTAGGCTGGGCAGCGAGGTCACTGTATTGGCCCGCAGCCGATTGTTGTCCAGTGAAGACCCCGCCATTGGTGACGCCATAGAGGCAGCGTTCGAGCGTGAGGGCATTAAAGTTCTCAGGCAGACCCGGGCCCGCCGCGTGGACTATAGCGACAATGAGTTCGTCGTCGACACCAATGCCGGCACCTTGCGGGGGGATCAACTACTGGTGGCGACCGGCAGGACACCCAATACCGACGACCTAAACCTGGCGGGCATCGGCGTGGAAACCTCGCATGGTGCGATTCAGGTGGATGAGCATCTGCAAACCACCATTCCCGGTATCTATGCCGCCGGTGACTGCACCGATCAGCCGCAGTTTGTCTATGTCGCCGCTGCCGGGGGCAGTCGGGCTGCCGTTAACATGACGGGAGGCGAGGCCACTCTGGATCTCAGTGCTATGCCGGGGGTGATGTTTACCGACCCACAGGTGGCCACCGCTGGTCTGACGGAAACCGAGGCACTTGAGCAAGGCTTCAGCGTTGATACCCGTATGCTGGAACTTGAGAACGTGCCTCGCGCGCTGGTCAACTTCGACACCCATGGCTTTATCAAGATGGTCGCCGAGCGCGATTCCGGGCGCTTGCTGGGCGTGCAGGCGGTAGCCGCGGAAGCCGGAGAACTAATCCAGACGGCGGTGATGGCGCTAAGAGCAGATATGACGGTAGAGGACATCGGCAATGAACTGTTTCCCTACCTGACGATGGTGGAAGGCCTCAAACTCTGCGCGCAAACGTTCAACCAGAATGTAAAGCAGCTTTCTTGCTGTGCGGGATAAACAAAACACCTGCTGAGCATAACGCGACCACAAAAGTAACTTATTTATTCAACTGACGGCGCTGATGATAACCCCTTGAGGCACTCGCCTACTTGAGAACTTGGCATAGGCCTTGCTAGCAGAAATCCTTGAAACTCGTTTACCCCAAGCGCTTTAAGCAGCGCATGTTCTTCTTCCCGCTCAACGCCTTCAGCCAACACGGTCATTCCCATGGCATGACCCAGCGTGACAACGGCACGACAGATTGCCTGGTTATAGGGTTTATCGGGCAAGTCAGTGATAAATTCTCTATCGAGCTTAAGCCGCTGGGCGGGTAAATCGCGTAGGTAGGCCAACGATGTATGGCCTGTGCCAAAGTCATCCAACGCAATATCAATGCCGATCTCGCGTAGCCGTTGTAACTGCTGACGGCCTTGACTGATATTTTCCATCAGGCTGCTTTCGGTCACTTCTATTTCCAGGTCATGGGCGGGCAGCTTATAGCGCGCCAAAAGCGTCTCTATCAGCTCAGGCAGCTCGGGATCATGAATATGCTCGGCCCCCAGATTGACCGCTACGCGCAGAGGATAACCGCTTTGCCGCCACTTGGCCGCTTGAGCACAGGCGTGGGTTAGCGCTAACCGACCAATGGGCACAATCAAACCGCTTTCCTCCGCCAGAGGAATAAACTCGCCTGGCGATACCATGCTGCCATCAGGTTGCGGCCAGCGGATAAGTGCCTCGGCGCCGACGGCTACACCGTGCGCATCGAACTGGAGTTGGTAATGCATCAATAGGACGTCGTTTTGGATGGCGTCTTTTAAGGCGCTCAAGCGTTGATGGCGTTGGTGCAAGTGCGTGTTCAGCTCATGAACAAAAAAGCGGTAGCGCTGAAGACTCTGTCGCGCTTGATGGGCAGCCAAATGGGCATGACGTAACAACTCTCGCGCATCTTCTCCGTCTTGCGGGCCTAAGGAGATGCCCACCACTATTTGGCATTCAATACGCTCACCACCAACATCAAGGGGCTCCGCTAGGTGACTAAGCCATCGCTCAACATCTGCTGCCAAATGTGAAAGCGAACCCACATGCGGCAAGAGCACTGCAAAGGTATCACCATCCAAACGAGCCGGTGTGGCTGCCTCATTCACCTGCTGGCGTAAACGTTCTGCCAGGGCGATGAGCACCTGATCACCGCCCTGATGGCCCAGCAAGCTGTTTACCAGGCGAAAGTTTTCCAGATCCAGCACAATCAGGGCGAACCCGCGTTTGTGGTCTGCACTGCGATAAACTTGATCCACACGGTCGTACAGCACGTGCCGATTGATTAAACCGGTCAGTTCGTCGAACTGATTACGCTGCTCTAACGCCTGCTCATAGGCTTTGCGGTCAGTAATGTCAGTGCCGTAAAGATTGACGTAGTTGGCGTCAACCAGCGGGTTGAGCGTCAGTAACAGCCAGCGCTGTTCCAGGTAGCACTCTTCTTCAACGAGCTCTCCGCTTTTTAGCGCGCTATCGACACGCGCTTGCCAGTCCGAGGGAACTCGCAATTGCCGGGGGGTGTCATCGTTTGGCGCATCGCAATGCCAGTGATCGAGCAGCGGACGGGCCGCACTATTGGCGTAAAGCAACTCTCCTCGATGGTCGATGCGCAGCACCGGTTGACGATTCTCTTCGGGAAACCGGGCAAGGCTTGCCACAAGCGCCTGGGCTTCGCGGCGCTCGGCGATTTCCTGGCGTAGCCGACGGTTGGCGTCCTGCAGCGCCTGGGAGCAGTAGGCCATGTGCCGAGAGAGATTGAACCAGTTACGCAACGCCATTTTGGGCTCCCGATGCGGGAAGCGAAGGGGCTAATTCCGGCAGCGCGGGCACAACAGGATGGGCGACGCGACTGAGTTCCAGGGCAAGCTGGTGGTTGCTGGCTGAACGCTCAATCGCTTTTTGCGTGTCTTCCAGTACCTGCTCCAGGTCACGTATGACACCTCGGGTTGCCTCCACCTGTCGCATCGCATGACCGGCGGCCTCATCAGCGGCGCCGGTGGCATGGTCAATCCCCGTCGCCACCGTCGCTACGCCGCGCTGGCCGGCCTGGCTTTCGGCTTCGAGCGCTTCGATTTGCGCCTGCAGCGCCTGCATCTTTTGTTTAACGTCGATGGTGGTGCCGGAAAGCGCATCCAGCCGCTGATGGATATCATTAGCCGCCTTGGCCGCGCTGTCTGCAAGCTTATTGACTTCCATCGCCACAACGGCAAAACCACGTCCGGCTTCCCCCGCTCTGGCGGCTTCCACGCGCGCATTAACAGCAAGCAAGTTAGTTTGGGTGGCTATGTGCTGAATACTGGCCGCCATGCCTTGAATATCCTCAAACTGCTGGCTGAACGTAGCCACCGCGTCAGCCGTTTGCTGAGTGAGCGCACGGCCTGCCGACATGCCATCGGCAACATGCTGAATGCGTGAGTTAACATCGGCGGCGTCATGATTAGCCTGGCGTAGTGTTTTACAGCTCTGTTCGGCTGTCACTTGCAGGTGCTCGGCGTCTTTTCCCGCCTGGCGGCTGTGAGAGAGTACCTGTTCGATAAATGCATGGCGCTTTTGAGAGGCCTGATTCACCGCATAGGCGTTATGGCCAATTTTGTCAGCAAGTACGGCTATGTTATCAAAACGTTCAACGTACCTTTGGCTGGTGCGGCCAAAGTGCTGCTTGGCGCCAGTGGCACCCAGCCATGACACGCAGAACGGCACTAACATGGTTAAGGCAAATTGCCAGAAACTGAAACCGCTTAACGCCCACAGCGCCTCAAATTGATTGATCACGGTCAGCAGAGGCCCAATGATCAGTGCCGTTTTCAAGGCCCGTGGCCATAGCGGTGGATGGCTATCGCTTAGGGCTTCGCGATAGCCAGAATGATGTGCGTCTGCTGATGACATAATTTCCCCTTGCCGTGCCTTTAAGCGCTAAACCGAGATTTGGAATGATCGTTCCCAATAGTCTACGACGGTTACCATTTTTTGTATTTATTTTTAACTTCAACGCATGTTACCAGCATCAACGGCAAGGAAATAAAAGCGTCACAACGGCTCGATAAGGCATCAATACAAAAAATCGTGACTGCACTGTAAGGCAATCGTTTCAGCTACCACAAAAGCTCGTCATCAACTCAGATCATTTTTATGCACACCCACGCTGGATGTGTGTGTTGCTCAGCAGCGACTGGGGAAGCTTTACCTCGGGAGGTGCCGCCCTCCCTGATGACAGGGGGTTAACGCATATTGCCAGTGAACTGGGCGCTCATAAACGCGCATCGCCAACAACGTAACCAACAACTAAGGATCATTCGAATGAAGGCATTAACGCTGCTATTCCTGCGCATCTCACTATCGGGTCTGATGTTATTCTGGGGCGCCAACAAGCTCCTCAACACAGAAGGTAGCGCGGCAATCAGCGAAAAATACTACCTGTCGTTCATGTCCGCAGAGGCGCTTCTGTACCTTTTCGGCGTGGTACAGATCGTGATCGGTTTATTGGTTCTGGTGGGGCTGATGCGCCGCTGGGTACTTCCCCTACAGGTGGCGATTAACGGAGCCTCTCTTGTTGCCGTTTTTCCCTCAATCATTGACCCTCTGGGCTGGTACCTGGAGGGCACCAACTTGCTGTTCTACCCTTCGCTGATTATCTTTGCGGGTAGTCTGCTATTAATCGCGTTTCAGCGGGAAGACTCTTTTTCGATTGACGCTTCTAGAGTTAAGAAACCTAAAGCATGGGAGGCTCGCAAAATGTGTTCACGCGACCCGCACCCAAATTAAGCGTTTATATGATACGCCTTCATGACAAGGCAGGGTCATGAAGGCGTTATACTCAGCCTTAGCCGCTAAGAGGTATCAAGCAATTAGCAACCGCTTTAAGTTGAAGGCATCTGCGTTATCATTTGATAAATATTCATGCTCGCTGCTTCCGATTCACCCTCCTTCGGTGCTTGAGTAAGTGCAGATAACGCGACTATTTGATCATCAGGCTGGTCGAATAGCACCTGTAGACGGTTATCATTCAGCTCAGCCAAACTGCCTTCAGACGCCGACAACTCCAAACGCAGCATCGCTTTCAATGAATCAACGCCTACCTTATCGCTATCAACCGTTTTAAAGACCTGCACATAGGCATCGCCCTCTCCACTAACGCCCACTTTAACGGGCTGGTCGATAATATTGACCTGCGTACCACTGGGCACGTTATCAAATATGGAGGCAATATCCTCTGGATACATGCGTATGCAGCCCCGGCTAGCGCGCATGCCAATACCATCGGACTGATTGGTGCCATGAATTAAGTAGCCAGGAATATCCAATAAAATCGCATGCTCACCTAACGGATTGTCAGGGCCGGGAGGCACCACCGCCGGTGCAGGGTCTCCCCGCTCAGCGGCTTCCTGGCGCATAGAGCGTGGCGGGTACCATGCTGGATTCTCTAAACGAATCGTTGTTTTGGTAATACCCAGCGGTGTGTTGAAGCCTTCACGGCCAATCCCAATGGGGTAGGTTTCCACCCGTGGCGTTTCACCGGGCTTGATCTCCGGGTAGTAATATAGCCTCAGCTCAGCGACGTTAATCACAATCCCCTTACGCGCTTCGTTAGGCAAAATATGGCGCCGTGGAATGGTAACGGCCGTTCCCTTACCTGGCACCCACACACTGACCTCAGGGTTCGCAGACAGAATCTCTTCGTAGCCCACCTTGTGCACACGAGCAATATCAATAAGCGTATCTTCTTGGCTAGCTATCACCTGGTAATCTTGACCGATCATATTGCTCTTTTCAGGGATAGAGTAATGGTTGTTGTCAGGCACCTCCTGCTCATCGCCATAAACCAATAAAGGCCATACTGACGAGCTAACAGCGGCCATACTGCAGACAGCGAGAACGCTCTTTTTTAAAAACATACGGCGTGTACTGGTGGGGTTCATTAAATTCATTATTAGGCTCCTTTAACGCTAGTAACAGGCTGGGAACGTGACCACAGGATCAAGGCAGCGCCACCTAATAACATGGGCAGTGTCAGCAAATGACCCATGGTGACCCAATCAAAGGCGATGAACCCAATATGGGCATCGGGCATGCGCACGAACTCCACCGCGAAGCGGAATACGCCATAGCCGAATAGGAAAGCCCCCGATAATAAGCCTCTTTGGCGTGGACGGCGTGACAGCCAAAAAAGCACCACAAACAGCACGCCCCCTTCCAGGAACATCTCATATAGCGCTGAAGGATGACGTGGCTCAGGCCCTACCTGTGTGAAGATCAAGGCCCAAGGCACATCGGTGATACGGCCAGGAAGCTCTTGATTAATAAAGTTACCCAACCGACCCGCGCCTAAACCAATAGGGGCTAGAGGAGCAATAAAATCCGCGATATCCATAAAAGCGATGCGTTTTTTACGTGCGAAGAAGAGCGTTGCAGCGACAACGCCTAGCAAACCACCGTGGAAGCTCATGCCTCCGTCCCAGACCTGCAAGACCCACAATGGATTGATCAACCACTGCTCCATGCCATAGAAAAGTGCGTAGCCCAACCGACCGCCAACAATCACGCCGACAGCGCTATAAAACATCAGGTCACTGATGTCATCTTTACTGAGGCCTAGGTAGTCTGCACGCCAGCGCCCTAGCCCCCACGCAGACAAGAAGCCCACCACATACATTAATCCATACCAATGAATCACCAGTGGCCCAAGTGCCACGGCTACGGGGTCAATCGCCGGATAGTCCATTGCTTTCTCCGTTTTTCTAACAGGCATACCTTGGTTTCACGGGATATCCCCATGAACGCTAAGCGGTATGAAAGAGCGTTTAAGGTGCTAGAAAGACAAGAAAAAGCGGGGAGGTTTTTCTAATTGCTCAGGAAGGGATTGCGGGTAAGGCACCTTCATCAACCCTTGTGGGGAAGGCGTTAGAACAGGGCCTGACATCGCGCAGGCACTCGCAGGTGCAAAGGGGGAACAAGAGGCGTCGGTATGCTCGGCGGCTTGCTCTAACGCAGAGAGAGATAGGCAATGAGCGTCAGCAACACTAGACACTGACACAGGCGTATCGACTAAGCAGCTTCCTTTAGCGATGCTGCTCACACTGGCGCCTGACAGCATGACGATGACCACCATTATCATGGCAGCCAGTTGATTAGTAAGTCCGTTACGCATTTTTCGCCATGTCAGCCAACCTTCGATGTCCTTCTGCCAATGTACTTCAACCTTATGAGCAAACGCTTTTTATCACAAAAAGAACAGTCAGTCCAAAAGGCGACTTTCGGCAGTACGCTGAAGGTCGCCCTGGT
The DNA here is from genome assembly GCF_037070215.1 of Vreelandella arctica. Classification (NCBI taxonomy): domain Bacteria; kingdom Pseudomonadati; phylum Pseudomonadota; class Gammaproteobacteria; order Oceanospirillales; family Halomonadaceae; genus Vreelandella; species Vreelandella arctica. Next base: position 22,604 of record NZ_JBANSN010000019.1, read on the forward strand.
TTTTTTCTCAGGCCCTATCTATTGCAGTGGCCGTCTACCCCTCCTGCAAAGCGTTGCTGTGCGTTAACCACATAAGCAGCCAAGGCCGCTAACTCATCCGAGTCCCAAGGAAGTGGGTCCGCCGCCATGGGCGCTACCATACACAGTTGAACCATTTCGTCTGCATGTACGGTGTCCATACCAAACATATTGGTGCCCATGGCTACCGGATGAGGGTATGGCTGATTGAACGTTGCCTGATAGCCTTGTTGGCCATCGCTACCGTGGCAACTAGCGCATGAGAGTCCGTTCGTACTGAGCGAGGTGTCATTGTACAGGGCTTCACCGCGCTCAATGAGTGTTTTGGGGTTGTCGCCGTTTTCATCGTAACCGGGTACGTAACCTTCGGGCCGGGACACTAATTGCGTGCGTTCATTAGGCTGTACATCACCCTCTGATGCTCCTTCTCCTTCTGCTTCTGCTTCTGCTTCTGCTTCAGCGCTAGCCTCGCCTGCAGGTTGCGCCTCTGCCTCTGAGTGATTACTTGCCAGTATTAGTCCACTCGTAGCCGATTGATCGTTGGCGAATACATTTTGCTCATTGGCCGAAACGCCCAGCGCGACGCCACCTGCCACCAGCACCAAGACGGGTGCGCTGTAACGAATTTGGCGACGAAGTTTATCCAGCAAATCACTGCGTTTTTGTTTAGTTAGCGACATGGTGCCCACCTCTCGAAATCAGCCTTATTATGCAGAGTCGCGACTTTTCCGGTCTCAACCCCCCCTCACCTGCTTGGTTGTTTTATACACAACACCTAGTTAGTGAGCGGACGCATAGCTTCCTTACAAGCTTTGATCACGTTGAGGGAGAATTACTCGAGTTCCTCCAGCGCAGCTGATAGACATCGAATACATCTATCAATATCGGTTTCACGATCACTAAGCAAGGCGGGGAAAATAACGAATAGAGGGATGTTGTGACACAAGAAAGCCACTTTTTACTAAAAGTAACTATTTAAAGTTTTTTAGAAAAAAGTGATCGGTACGAAATAAGCGACTTTTAGAAAAACTAAAAGCCGCTTGGTCTCTGTTTACATATTGCAATGTCGATCTGTGCCATCTGGAAAGCGCTGACCCGCATTGACCTTGTATGCTATCAGGGCTGCTGCAGAGAACTGATTATTGGCCGGAGGATTAACCACGTGTGCCATGTGACAGGATACCAACATTAACGTTGTTATACTCTGGCTGTGCAACCTTCTGAGACATGATCTTATCCCCACCAACTCTAACGCGATCACGATGCATGCTTTCCCTTGTGCCGCCCAGTGCAGGGTTGCCAGCCTTGAGGGTAATGCGGTAGTGAGTACCTTGGCTCTCAACGATTTGACTATCTTCCGCCTCAGTACGGTACTGCTGATTACCTTCGCGTGTGCCACCATGGGTGGGGCCGCCAGTGTTAAAGCTAGCCTGGTTTAACATAGTTGCGTTATTGGCAAATACTAGCGGGCTCGTAGCCATGCCCATGCAAAGACCAATAAGGCATACTTTTTTGGTTAGATTATTAAATAACATGACTATCTCCTCATTTTAAATTTCATCCGCTTTAATGATAAAACGTCACGGTGACGTTATTCCTAAGCAGCTTTTTATCTCACACTAGTCTGTGCCTCGAGACACAAAATCATTACACTTTTTGATAAAAAATAGGCCTCATTATAAAATGGACAATTTAGAAGTGCCTTTTAAACGTTCACGACATCAGCGAGGCAAAATTATCGCCAACCGCATTAAATACACTACGGCCACGGACTATCTGATCTTCTTTGAAGCTAGGCACTACGTTAAGAGATAGAGGGCCTACTGGGATATTTTTCACTTTGAGGGTGAATCACTTGGTTTCCGCCAGTGCAGCTGACGAGCATCGAACCCATTCATCAATCTCGGTTTCACGATTTCAAAGTAAGGCGACAAATCAAAGTCACGCGGGGTAAATAACGAATAGTGGCGTTGGGTCAGAAGAAGATCACTTGTTCCTAACGCATCAGCGCTAGTGGCTAGCGTATCGTTCTCGATAGGCAATATAGGGTAATAAATCGATTGAAAGGCCTGGGCGATAAGTGTCGAGCATATTGCTCGCGTGGGATCACCGCTTCCTAGCGTCAAAAAGTGCTTCCGCCAGTGCTGCGGCACGGGAGGCAAAGGAAAAAAATAGCGAGCTAAATCAATGATATTGTGTAAATCATATCGGTACCCAAGACGGCTACCGGCAAACTGAATTAACGCCTCCACCTCACTCCCCCGTAGACCAACAGGCCGACATATACGTAAATGACAGCCGTTAAATTCACTCAGTCCAATCAAGCGAACTCCCTCTGCCACATCGGCTTCGATAAAACATTCCCCTCCTTGAGCACCCAAACGGCGGGCATGTTCGCCCCCCACGTATAACGCTGCATGAGACCAGGACGACTGCGTTAAATATTTAATCACAACACTGAAACGCGACGAGCCTTCTACCAACAAAACATCACCGGGCTTCAAAAGCGTGGCGATGTGGTTCTCAGTCGGCCCCGCGCTCATCTGTTCATGTCGAGGGCACGACAACCAACAACTCATCATATAGCCAATTCTCTGTAGCACGCTTTTCATATCACCCACCGTCATACCCAGTGCTGGTACTGGTTGGTGCTTTACATAGCACTATCTTTACAGTGCGATAATTGAAACAGAATGCTCGGCAACACCACCTCTTTGCCTTGAGCAGACACCAAATCACTCATTTCGGCTATTTTGAGCATTCCCATTGTCAATTATGAACCAATTGTTCCATAATCATTTAGGCAGATTGACGACACAGCACAACGATCATTTTTTGATCAGAGGGAGTTTGAAATGACTGATTTTCCATTACATACCGCTGAGAGCGCACCTAAAGAGGCTCAAGCGAACCTTCAAGCCGCTGAAAAAAAGATGGGTTTTCTGCCTAATCTCTTTGCCAAAATGGCGGAAGCACCGACGCTGCTCGAGGCCTATCTAACGCTTGACGGTATTTATGCCAAAACCAGCCTAAGCCCTGTGGAACAGCAAGCGGCCTTGCTCGCCATTAGCGCTGATAACCACTGCGAATTCTGCGTGGCAGCTCATACCGGAGGAATTAAGAAAGCCGGTGCCGATGATGAAATCATCAAAGATTTACGCGCACGCAACACTCCTAACGATGCCAAGCTTGCCGCTGTGACGCGCTTTGCCCGACATTTGAACGCACAGCGCGGTTGGGCTGAGCAAACCGAACTAGACGCTTTTCTTGAGGCTGGCTTTACTCAGCAACAGGTGCTTGAGCTGGTAATCGCCTGCGCACTGAAAACACTTTCCAACTACACAAACCATGTTGCGGGTACACCGCTTAATGAAGAGCTTAAGCCATTAGCTTGGGAAGCTCCTGCGTCATAACGCATGTTTACCTGTGGCCGCCTGGCTGGCGGCCACACACTACTTTTATTCGGAGACAGTTATGATTGACGTTATGGTTGCTTACCCTAATTCTGATGCCCTCGCTTTTGATGATAGATATTACATAGAGAAGCACGCCACACTGGTCAATAACTTATTGAGCGAGCATGGGTTACGCTATCTTCGCGTACACCGCCGCCTCGACCCTCAATCCCCTTACCACTTGGTCGCACATCTGGGGTTTGACTCAGCTCAGAGTTTTGAATCAGCGTTTGCCACTGTAGGTGAACAGTTGCTTGCCGACATTGCTAATTTCACCAATGTTGAGCCCGTGCTGCAGGTGAATGAAGTGATCGACACTCCTGCTTAGGTCGATATACACCTATGAATGGATATTGTTGCTACCCAATTTTACCCGTGAGGATTCTGCCGTGACGTCCGCCAAGCAATCGACTGAAGAGCACATTGCTATGCTGCGGCCCAAGCTTGTCGCCTTCGCGCGCTTGCAGTTACGCGATAGCGCCGCCGCTGAAGATACAGTGCAGGATACGCTGGTCACCGCGTTAGAGAAGCACCAGAGCTTTTCAGGGCGCTCAGCGTTTGAAACGTGGGTAATCGGCATTTTAAAAAATAAAATCCTTGAGCGCTTCCGTTATGAGCGGCGCTACCTCTCTTGGCAAGACGATGAGCTAAGTGATGAGGACTCGTTTGAAAACCTGTTTAAAGAGAACGGGCGCTGGCAAGCTGCCAGCAAACCTACCCCTTGGGGCGAACCCGACCAGGTACTCGAAAACGCGGCGTTTTGGCGCTTACTCGACACCTGCTTAATGGTGTTACCAGATAACACTGCGCAGGTTTTTACCATGCGTGAATTAATGGGACTGACCACACAAGAGATCTGTGAAGCATTAACGCTTAGCGATGCGAACTGTTGGGTGATATTGCACCGCGCCCGTTTGCGGCTGCGTGGATGTATTGAAAAAGGCTGGTTAACTTAATGAAGAAAAATCGTAAAACGCCCTCTCCCCGACACAAGAAGACATCAATTAATCCTGCTAAAAAAAGGTCGGGCCTCGTTATCGAGTAGGGTGAGGCGTTACCGCCTCATCCCTCTCACAGAACCGTACATACGGGCCTCGTATACGGCTCATGCCATTAACTTACCCCGAACTCGGGGACAGTGATGCCCGTTTTGATCTTCGTTAAGTCCATCAACTTCAGATCGTCATGCAAGTAGGCGCTGGGGATCGCCAGATGGGCCAGCGGTGACGCCGCGTTACGCCAGCTTTGCATCTTGATGTACTTAAACGGCGGGCGGTAGCCCAACTGTTTCAGCCTTCGATGCAGCCGACTCGGCTTCTTCCACTGCTTGAGCTGGACGCAGCGGAGACGCCGCCTGACCCAGCTCATCACCTGTTTCAACACCCGTGCGCAGTTCGCTACCCGGAAGTAATTGGCGAAGCCACGGAGTACAGGATTCAGTTCGCGGATGATCACCGCAAGCCCTGCACCTCGATTGCGCTTCGTCAACGCTTTCACCTTCTGCTTAAGTTTCACCACCTTCTTTTCCTGGATGCGGGTGTACTTGGTGTGGATCACCACCCCCAGGAACTTGATCCCCTCGTCGCTGTGCGCGATGTGGGTCTTGGTGGTATTGACTGTCAGCTTCAGCTCACCTTCCAGATAACAGTGGGCTGCCCTCAACGCATTCTCCGCTCCAGCCCGTGAGCTGCACAGGATCAGGATATCGTCCGCGTAGCGGACGATTCGATGACCCCGTGCCTTCATGAACTGGTCGAAGGCGTCCAGGTAGACGTTGGCGATCAGCGGACTGATCACGCCGCCCTGGGGGCTGCCCAGCGCCGTCTCTTCAAGGTGGTGCCCCACCATCACGCCGCTTTCCAGGCACTGGCGCAGCAGCGACAACACACTGCCGTCCGTGATCCGTTGGCGGAACTGGCGGATGATCAGGTCGTGGTTTAACGTGTCGAAGCATTTCGACAAGTCCATATCCACTACCCATTCACGCCGGTAGCGGCGCACGAACAGCTCCGCCTTGCCAATGGCATGGTGGCCACTGCGTCCCGGACGATACCCGTAGCTCGAGGGATGAAAGTCCGGTTCGAAGAGCGGTTCGATGATACTGCGTAATGCCTGTTGCACAACCCGGTCTCGAACCGTGGGAATACCCAACAGACGTTCACCGCCGTCATCCTTGGCGATGGCAACCCGCCTGACAGGCTGCGCTCGATAGCGCTTTTCCTTCAGTTCGAGGAGCAGACACGACAGCTCCACCTCCAGATTCCCCTCGAACGCACTCAGGCTCTGCCCATCGATTCCGGCCGCACCTTTGTTGCGCTTGACGTGTCTGAAGGCTTCATACAGGCGCTGCTTTGACAGCAACTGCCCGTAAAGACTGTAGTATTTCCTCATGCCTGCTCATCTCTGTGATGACGGCTCCGATCGTCGGTCTGGCTACTGGTCTGTTTCAAACGACCCGTCCGGGTACTAGCGCTTGGCAATCTGCCGCCACGGTGTCGTTCTACTCCCTCGTTCAGAGAAGGACGAAGCCACTGTGTTCCCACCGCACCTCGACCCACTTCCCTGCCCCGTCGGACAGCTTGTGAACGCAGCGTCCACCTTCGGATCAATATCCGTCGTTCTCATTAATGACTTCCGCCCTTCGCATCCGACCAAGGCTTTTGGCCTTGCCCAGTCCACTGAACCTCCGCCAGCGGTCGATCCGGTTTTGTCCTCCACGCTGTTACCAGGCTTCACAGGCCGGAACTTCCTCACTACTACGGCATCATCTGCCACCTCACACCCGACCCGCTCTTGGCTTTCACCTTGACGCGTGCCTTCCAGACAAACTGGATACGGTGCCAGGCTTCCCCGGTTACTGCACCGGCTCCCTGTTAACGATGCCACCCTCAAACACAGCACAGGCCTGACTGAGTATCGGGCGTCGCGCTATTTTGCACGCTTACCCACCTGTGCTGCCGAAGCAGGTTCACTTGCGTTGTGTACCGTTAACACCCTATGGCTTCCTTCAGACCCCACCGTTGGCCAGTGGCGCCCTTGCCAGTCGGGTTGTCTTCCCCTCAGTCGGGGTGACGACACCTTCTTTCAGGTGTCCGAGGTTGCCGGCTTCGCCGGGCAAACAAAAAAACGCTAATTGTACTCGCGTTTTTAGCCGTTCCGATGGCATGGCTAATTGCTAATGACCATACCGCACGTGAAGCGTCAGATCTTAGCGTTATTGGTAGCGGAACGCCGGTCGCCGTTCAAATTCATGACCATAGTTGCCCACTTTGCCAACGATTAAAGGCCAACGCTGAAAGTGCATTAGCCCAAATGGAGGCTCCACCGGCTTGGCGTATTGTGGATATCAACACCACAAAAGGCGCCGACTTCGCCAATCAGCATGGTGTAAGCCATGTCACGATATTGCTATTTGACGCTCAAGGACAACACCAAGAAACCATACAGGGGGTCACGGGTGTTAACGCGCTACGCGACTCATTTGAACAGCTGAACGCATCGAGCCGCTAGGGTTGTTTGAAGATCTGTATTACAAATTGTGTCAACGCCTCCATTTGTAAGGAATTTAGTTTCAAAGGCACCGAACGTTAGGCGATGACTGAACGCCGACCAATACTCGTGAGAGGGTTACGCTATGATGATGTGCCGAGAAGCAACGCGTTTAATGTCGCTCAAACAGGATAGAGCGCTCACCTTTCGTGAAAGCACCGCGCTACGATTTCATCTATCAATGTGCGGAGCCTGCCGTACCTGTGCCCGCCAGTTTGACCTGCTACATAAAATCGGCCGCCACCATCCCGACATACCTCGTGCATCAAACGATAAAGGTGACCGTCATGGCTCGCATTAACCGTATAAATGCGGTCTTGATGACAGGAGCTAGTTTTTTCAGTTCACCGTTTCTTGTGGGTGCGGCAATCGCCCAGGAAGTACATTTCACCCCTAACCAGATCATGACCTGGCCCACCCGCAGTTTTGAGGGTGAAACCCGATACACTGTCGTTGAGAAATCAGGCCGTCGGGTGCTGGAAGCCGAATCCCAAGGACAAGCGTCAGCCCGCTACCTTGAACGTGAAATTGACCTAAATGAAACGCCCTATCTGCACTGGTGCTGGCAAGTAAGTAAGACCTATCCGGGGTTGGACGAAACCACTAAAGCGGGTGATGACTACCCCGCTCGCGTTTATGTTGCGCATAAAACGGGGCTCTTGCCTTGGCAGGTGGAGTCGGTAAATTATGTGTGGGCTTCCACCCAGCCCCAGGGTGCTACTTGGCCCAACGCCTTTACGCAACGCGCGCAGCTAATAGCCCTCCAAAGTGGGGAGCAGCGTGTTGGTGATTGGGTAGCTGAGGTGCGCGATGTACGTGCCGATTTCGCAGAACTCTTTAGCAACTCCCCCAGCTATATTAATGGCATTGCCTTAATGAGCGACGGCGATAATGCAGGGGGTAACGCAACGGCTTGGTTTACCCATTTAGGTTTTTCAAGCACAAAAGATGCCCCCACCTGCCCTCAGTAAATGTATAAGCTGGCCTAAAAGCCTCAACACCTTTGCATCTCAAATTAAGACTGAAGTGGCTATAGTTTCCCGGACACACAGACGCAGGTAGTATCTCCTGCTTATAGAGGTGTGTCATGACTCAGAAGAAAACCAATTCTTATACCGACGAATTCAGAGAAGGTGCCGTCAAACTGGCGATAGAATCGAATCAGCCAGTTGCCCAGTCCGCCCGGGAACTGGGGGTGAACGTCAATACACTGCATACCTGGATCAATAAATTTCACGGCGAACCACCGCCAGGCTCCGGTAAGCAGGTAAATGACGTGCATCTGTATGAGGAGCTAAAACAGCTGCGTCGTGAAAATGCCCGACTCAAGGAGGAGCGGGAACTGTTAAAAAAGGCGGCAGCCTTCTTCGCCAAAGAATCACGCTGAAATACACCTTTATCATGCACCATCAGAGCGAATTCAGCATCGCTCTGATGTGTCGGGTGTTTGACGTTTCTCGAAGCGGTTATTACGAGTGGCAATTACGGCCGCCCAGCTTGAGAAACCAGCGAGATGAAGCGTTGAAGGCCAACATTCATAAACACCATCAAGCCAGCCGAGCGACGTATGGGACGCGACGTCTCCAGCAGAAGCTGTCTGAAGAGAATGAATCCGTCAGTCGGCGTCGCATTGGTCGATTAATGCAGGAGGAAGGTTTGGCGTGCAAAACAAGGCGCAAGTTCAGGGCAACGACGAACTCGAAACATGATAAACCCATTGCTCCCAACCTGCTGGATCGACACTTCACCACGGAGAAGCCCGATCAGGCTTATGTGGGGGATATCACCTACATACCGACGCGGGAGGGGTGGCTTTACCTGGCGGTGTTTATCGACTTGTATTCGCGCGCTGTCGTAGGTTGGTCAATGGATAGTCGCATGCCGACCTCGCTGGTCAATGATGCGCTCACCATGGCGATTTGGAAGCGTAGGCCTAATGCCGGATTACTAGTGCATAGCGACCGCGGAAGCCAGTATGCATCGGACAACTTCCAGCAGCTGCTGACGCAACATGGTTACCGGTGCAGTATGAGTCGTAAGGGAAATTGCTGGGATAATGCCCCGTCAGAAAGCTTCTTCCACACGCTAAAGACGGAACTTGTTCACCATGAAGACTTCAGGACGCGGGCTGAAGCGAAGCAAGTCATCTTCGAGTATATCGAAGTGTTTTATAACCGGGTGCGGCTGCACTCCAGCAATGGCTATATGAGTCCAGTGGACTATGAGTCAGCGCTACCAGTAGCTGCTTAGAAATATGTCCGGAAGACTGTTGCCACATCAGACATTATTAAAGACCTTTTATGGATCTATATCACTCCTAAGAATCCTGCTCACGGGATCACTTTGACGCCGATAGAAGTATTGTTTATTTCCCCACCTTACCTTGGCTGTGCAGCCCCTTGCACGCTTAACCTTGAAACCGCCCAACGCATCGGCTCGGTGGGCATGATACATAGGGGGTAAGGATACAAGCCATATGACTGAAACAGTCTCGAAAATCTCACAACAACGACATTGGCTGTCAGTCGTAAGAGGATATATCGCATGTATCATGCGGATGTGAGCTCTATGTCATCACAGGACAAAATTTTTAATTCGTGGGAATCCTGTGAGAAAACCAAATCGTGTTCGTTGGCTGCTGAAAGACCGGGTTTACCACTTACTCCGGATGCTCAAAAAAGCCTAAAACGTTACTGTTAAATTAATCAATATAATCATAAAGTTATGACACAATAGAATGATACAAGCTACGCTAATGCTATGGTGAAAACCACACAAGCTCCCCTAGCGCGTCAGTTACGTAACCTTGCTTTCCTTCAACAACGCATTTTCGTGTTCCAGTTCGTCAATGCGAGCATTCTGCGCCACTACAATACTCTGCAGTTCCGAGCAATCCCTCCTGAGCCTGGTGACGAGTTTCGTAGACGACGTTCTGGTCTTCATATATTTGGACTTGTGGGGCGTCGCAGACGGCCGCTCCGCATATGCTGTAATCTCCTTGTACAGTCTTGGGTAGCGATCCTTACGCAGGCTTGAAGGCGGTTTCTTAGCCTCCGCGGCAACATTGGTGAGGGTGACACGGGAGCCCTTTGTCAGCTCTTGGGGGCAGTCGTTCTTCAGTCTCTCGAACGCAGCCCGCAGTTCCGTCTCAGCGGTCTGTGGACGTGGCATGGAAATAAACCTCGATAGCTTCGTTCTCGGCTTTCAGCTTTGAATGCCTGGGCGTGTTCTCAAGCAGATTCTTCAACTCCTCGGCATTCCCGTTGTAAAGGGTCTGGAGACGCTCTTCATTTCGTTTGGAGAAGATCGCGTCCTTACAGGGGGCCTTGCCATCAACGCCAGCGCAATGCACTGCTGATTCAACCCCACCGTAATTGCAGCTTTGTGTCATGCAAAAGCCGAGCAAAGTGGGCCTCGCGGCAATCGCGCCTTTCTTTGCAAGGGACTCCAGTTTCTTATGTTCCTTCTCCTTAATGAGCTTCAGGGTGTCATCTGCTATCAAGTTTTTCCCCACGGGATGCACGCAATCACCCAAAGAGTTCTCAGCTGCTTCTATCAGTATCCGTGTTGTTGTCCTGTAGCTCTCCACCAATACCGTCTCCGTAGCATTGCGATTTACCGTCAGGTGCGTGTGATTGCGACCATAGTAGTAGCTTTGGTTGGCGGTCCGGTGCTTCATCATCCACTGAATGATGGATGCATCGACGTCTGAAACAAAGAGATTGACTGCCAGAGTACGGCGCAACTGGTGAGCGCTGAATGACCAAACACCACCGACTTTGAACCAGTCCTTTTCGGTCAACCGAGGAGTCAGTTGATAAGCAATTTTGTAGTCCTCCTCCGTAATCGTCAGCTCGTTTAAATCGAACGTCAGGGGATGTGATGTCACAAAACTGTTAAGGGTCCAGTGATTTACTCGGTAAGCATTAAGATGCTGCCAAGTCTCTAGTGTGCCGACCATCAGGTATGGGTTTTCATTACCGTATTGTACGGTGGGTTCAAGCGAGTTACTTAGACGCATCCTCCCTAAAGTCTTTAAAATATCGATAGCCCGCTTAACCTGCAGAGGTACGACCCAGCGCGCGTCGCTATCAGGGTCTGTCTTCGTGGTTTCGCCGACCAGCATCGCTACCTTGCCGAGAATAGGATCATCGTCAGTAACAAAACAATCGAACCGGAGATCCAAACCTTCACCTAAGCGCTGAATGCTGTGTGCGAGTATGTAGGTGAACGCGCTATTCCGGACGAGGTTTGCGTAGGCTGTCAAAACCAAAAGCTCGTACCTATCACTGGGCACGTACCCAACCTCTTGATTCAACAGCTCAGCAAGGCCGCGATCCTGAATAAATGCTGAAACGCCTTTTGAATAAACCCTCCTGGCTTTTCTTCCAGGCATATCGGTGCTTTTGGAGCGAGGCCTCTCGAACGGGCTTTTCTCGCTGTAACCACTCTGGATGTTGTGACGGTATGCTTCAGAGACCCAGGTCCACGCGTCCACGAACGCGGATTGGTGCTGCTCAAAAGAACCCATGGTGCGCTCTAATGAACGAACCAGGGTCATCCAGATCCTCGGTGGTATGTAAGCACTCTGTGTATTTATGTGAGGAATCTGGTGTACCGCAAGCCGCGAGATGAAGTCCTCGTCAGCGATCTTCCAACCCAGCGTACTCTCTACTCTAAGCAAGGCTCCAAAGATAGTGATCAGTAATTGCTGTTGGTTTGTAGTAAGAGCCTGAATCAACGGCTTCGCCAATTGAGGAAATCGGTATAGTTGGTCAATCGTGATGCCTTGCTTGTCAGCAAACTGACAAAAGCGACCCAGAACACTAAAATAGGATGTTATAGAGCCCACTTTCCCTGGAAAAAGCTTCATGTGGTAGAGGTAAAGAAAGATCACCTGCTTTAGCAGTGCTTCGTTCTCAGAGGTAAGGCCCCGGAAACCAAAATTAAAGCCAAAACATCCATAAGCACTGAAGTCCCAATAGACATCAGAATACTTCGATAACGGGTTTCCGTCGCTATCGACAGACACGCAAAAATCATTCGGCGGGGGAAAAGTCGGTGGCTGGTAATTGCTCAGCTTCGTTGTCTCAAGTGGCGATACTGGATTTCCGCAAAACCTGAGCATTGGAGCGTTCATTTGGCCTCCCAGAAGGCGATGATGTTCTTCCACGTGGGATGATAGTCACCTTCCTCTATACGCATCTGCGCCTCGCTTACCCAGCGGCGCGACGTTTCATTGCGTTCTTTGAAAGCTTCTAGTTTTCCTGAGATGCGTTCGATCACTTGGTCAGCGGGTATCTCACGCTTAATCGGTTGCGCCGCCTCAATTAACTTTAGTCTCCTGAACGATTCAAGCGACCACACGTAGTCTTTCGACTCTATGTCTCGATGCTTGCTGCACCAAAGGCAACCTGACTCATGAATGCAGTCGGGATTCGTTACACCTGCTGGCTTGTCACCTGTGGCTTCTGGCTTGCCATTGCAACCACCATTGATCAAGCTTACCGGCTCCTTTTTCCAAAAGTGCGTTAACGCGGACATGGCTCGCTGCTGCGAGGGTTTTTCGTAATTCTGTTTGAACGTCTCCCTAGTGTGCTGGGCCATTTCCGCGCTGACGTCAGGATCGCCAACGATGCGATCCAAAAAATTCACTCTTGTTTTTCGGGTCATCTGCGGTGGCATCCACGGAATTCCAGCCCGAGCACAGCATTCTCGTATACAATCGTAGTGAATCCGGCCGAGTGACCTACTATTCTCCGAGGCGATAGGAAACAGGTAAGGATCGTCAGGGAAAAAGAAATCAATAAATTTGATGAAATCCTTTAGGCGCGGCCTGTAATCATCGTAGATCGGGAAACTTACAGCGCCGTGCTTTCTTCCTTTACGACTAGTCACGTACCACTCACTACTACCCGCTGATTTGAACTTCAGGCCTTGGCGCTCAATGCGTAGTGCGGGTGTGACGTTGATCCCAGTCTGGTACACAAAGATCACTAACTCAGCGAGGACTCGCAGGCGAAGGAGCCAGCCGCGGTACTGATTGAGAATGTCGGTTGGTTCGCAAAGTTTGCGTGCGATTTCTGGCGTATAATGTTTGTCATTCCCATCAATCGCAAGCTGGTAGCGCGGAGGCATTATCTGAACCGCCTGCTCTGTCCCGTCGGGCCTCACCGTGTCCATGATGATTGGTAGCTTTCCGTAGATAGCCTTGATTGTCAGAGCATTGCTAAGATCAACGCAAAAATACCCAAGTGCTTGTGCATCGCCCAAATTTTGTTTCTCAGCTGAGCGGCTGACGGAAGTCATACGAGGCCACTTGTACGCCTTGCTAACTCTCGAACTATGTTTTAGCCCATCATAGGGTGCTCTGTTCAAAATCGACGATAGGCAAACAGCTAACCGCTGCATATGCCCATACGCAAATGATTGCTCTATCTCCTTTGCCACCCAAGCCTGTCGATAGATGTGTTCGTCGTGCTTAAGAAAAGCAGCTTCGATCGAAGCGCTCTCATGAGTAAGATCAAAGCCAACACTGTCTACCCACTGCATGAATTTCGAAATACTGCTAACACAACCGTAGATTGTCGCAGATGACTTGCGCTGCGCCACGCACCCATTGGAGTAATCTGTCACTGCCTGGACAAAAGGCAGGCGAGTTTTAACGGCGCCCTCCCATGTTTGCTCGGTTGCGTTCTTGTAGAACCATCGGGCGTCTTTGTCAGAGGCGCCTTTCACCAGCCACCGACTCAGGTCGGTCCAGGCCCCATCGATACCGTTAATTTTTAGCTGTTCTGGTTTTTTCACGATTTATCGCCTAGCAGCTTGAAGTTGGGCCCCAAGAAACGCTCGGTGAAGACTTTGTTTGCCTTTGCAGCAGCCTTCGTTTTCTTCAAGAACTTTATATAGCCCCAAGTAGTCTTTTCATCCTTGTGCATGAGCCAGTCTTTTACTTGCTCGATGGCATACGCATCGCTCACCGACATATAAATGCGAGCCAGTTCAGTACCACACGTCGCTCTGCATTGGTGAAACTTGAGGTCATGAAACTGGGTGTGCCCATCGAATCAACGCATCCCGCAGGCTCTTCATGGCAACATTGATGGCCTCTGCGCTGTATGGCTTACCATCTTTTGTGAGGAAGACCAGCGACTTATTCTCCTTCGATGCCTTCGCCTGTCGGTTAAGCCTGGTGATATTGGTTTCAGCGTAATCGAGAATGAACTTATGAACCGGCGTAAGGAAACGGAGATAGCCAGACACACTAAATTTTGTCTCGATACCCGTGCCTGGACCGGCCGCCACAAGCATTACCTGCTTGTCATGAGGATCAGGGGTTGCGTTCTTCAGATTCTCAATGCGCAGTGTGCGAATTGAGCCAATACGCGCTCCAACAAAGAAGCCAATGACAAACATCGCGAGCAGAGCTTGGTTCTGCTCGCTTTTATTATTCTTTAGGTAATCAAGTAGTGTGTCTCGATCATCAGAAGTCAGCGGTAGAAGGCCTCCTTCAACGGTCGTTACGTTTGCCTTTCGGTGTGAAATTCTTAGGTCAGTAGTCCACACACCAACCGTCCGCTGAAAGCCCGTGCTATTGAAAAAGGCGACAGAGACCTGCTGATCTTCCCAAAGTTTGAGGCGTTTATCGATGAGTCCCTTTGCCTTTGCCCACTTATAGAAATTGACGACGGCATTCATTCGTCGCGAGGGCACGCCGCTAGTGCCACTAGAATTGTCGATCAGATGGCCTCTGAATCGATCTAAACAACGATCCTCACGCCTGAGGGGAAAGTTCAACCAATGGAGACCGTTTGCTTCTAGCCAGCTTGCGTATGCATTCAGGTCACTGGCGTTGCTTCGTAGCGTTGTGGATTTGACCGCTCTCTCAGCGAGGTAGAGAAAGACCTCCCACCACAGCTCGCCATGGTCCCACCAAATGCTATACCTAGTTTTTGGTTTTCTGGATGCATCTGGAAACCACTGGCCGTCATTAAGGCGAATGTGGTGTTGATCATCATAAGACATTATGTAGGCCAAAGTGGGCACCCGCCTGCTTGATACTGTTTTCATATTCAGTATCTAGCTCGACGCCTTTTTGTCAAATATTCTGTTTTGTTATTCCCTTATGTGTCGTTTTGTCAACACAGCAACTTATGGGTAAGCCATATGCCCTGCCAGGTGCCCAGCGCTAGGCGACCGTCACGCACGGCCAAGGTGAGCTGAGTGCCCAGCAGGCTGGCGGCCACGTGGGCTGGCATATCATCAGGGCCTTCCAGCGTATGGCGAAAATAGGGCAAGTCTTCCGGCACCAGGCGGCGCAGAAAGGCATCTAAGTCGTGGCGCACATCCGGGTCAGTGTTCTCGTTAAGCGTTAACGAGGCGGAGGTGTGCATCAACTGAAGGTGCAGCGTGCCAATATGAACATCGTTTAAACACGGCAGCGCCCTGGCCACGTCATCGGTAATAAGATGGAAACCGCGCGCCACCTCGGGTAAATGAATTTCTTGTTGGCACCACATAAACACTCCTGTGTTTGCTATCTCATTAGCGACACGTCATCAGCGTGTCCTTCTTATATGGCAAAATGACGACAGAATGTAACGTCTGATAGTACACAACATAGCCGATCGCCAAAGACTCATCGCCAAGGAGCGCTTAAATGAAACATTTGCTAGGAAGCAGCGTCATCAGTATGGCTTTTCTTACCGGCTGCACCGGCATTCCCGAGGGAACCGAGCCGGTTAGTGACTTTGCATTAGATCGCTACCTGGGCCAATGGTACGAGATAGCGCGCCTGGACCACTCATTTGAGCGTGGCCTTGATTGCGTCACCGCCACTTATAGCCTGCGCGATGACGACGGCGTACGCGTGATCAACCGTGGCTACAACCTGGAAGAGCAAGTGTGGGATGAAGCCGAAGGCCGCGCCTACTTTATTGATGATAAAAATGTGGGCCGTTTGAAAGTGAGCTTTTTTGGCCCCTTTTACGGCGGCTATAACATTCTTGAACTCGACGATGACTACCAGTGGGCGCTGGTAGCGGGACCTAACCGAGACTACCTATGGATGCTCTCGCGTACACCGGAAATGGATAGCGCGACGGAGTCCCGCCTGCGCCAGCGTGCAGCGGAGCTGGACTTTCCTACCGATGAACTGATCGATGTCGCCCAGGGCGAAGCCTGCCCTAATCGCTAGTCAGGAAGACTCCGGCAGCGCCGATACCCGCCCCGCCATTTCCTGCTGAACAAAGGCAATAAAAGCACGCAGCCGGGCGGGCACATGCCTGCGCTGCTCATAGACCGCATAGAAGTCCGCTCGTACACTCTGCCAGCCAGGCAGCAGTTCAACTAACGCGCCACTGGCAAGGTGCTCGTTTACATCCCACCAAGAGCGCAGCATCACGCCATGGCCGTCCAACGCCAAACGGGTAATCACCTCACCATCATTGCTGGCTAACCGGCCACTGACTTTTACCGTTTGCTCCTTTTTGGACGGCTCGCTGCGTTCAAAGCGCCATAGCGGAAAATCACTGTCGTTCTCACGAATGACTAGACAAGCATGCTGCTGCAAATCAGCCGGTGTCTGAAGGGGCGACGAGTGAGCGATATAGCCAGGCGATGCGCAGAGTATGCGTCGATTCGCTAAAATGCGTCGCGCGACTAAACGCGACTCTGGGGGTTCACCCACACGAATGCCGATATCAAAGCCGTGATCGCTTAGGTTGAGCGGAAAGTTGGTGAGCTCTAGCCAGCCCTCCACCTCAGGGTGCTCAGCACAAAAACGCGATAGTAACGGCGCAATATGACGGCGGCCAAAGCCAAACGTGGCATTAACACGCAACCGACCACTAAGGGCTTGGTTGGAACGCTCACCCAGGGAGCTCTCCAACTCGGCAAGCTCATCCAAAATGAGCGTGCCACGGGCAAGGTAGCGCTCGCCCTCCGCCGTCAGCGTCAACCGCCGAGTGGTACGGGCGGCCAATTCGACCCCCAAACGCGCTTCTAAAAGTTTCAGCCGCTTACTCACGGCGGAGAGCGATAGCCCCAATTCACGGGCGGTTGCCGTTAAGCTGCCTGCCCGTGCCAGGTGTTGAAAAAACGCCAAATCATCCAGTTGTGCCATACACCCCTTAGCCACTCTTCACTTTTACGCAACAATAGCTTGAATAGTAGCCTGATTATCTCCACCAAAATAGCCGCTACACTCTATTCAGTACTTACCAGACCTAGTACTTACCAGACCTAGTACTTGCCAGACCCAGTACTTGCCAGCAATTGTCAGCCACTAACAAGAGAAGGAAGCACCATGGCTCATCGTATCGCCATTATCGCCGGCGACGGCATCGGCACCGAAGTCATGCCCGAAGGCATTCGTGCCCTCGAGGCAACCGCCAAGCGTTTTAATATCGACCTTGAGTTCACTACTTTTGAGTTTGGTAGCTGCGACTACTACCTCGAACACGGCAAGATGCTGCCGGATGATTGGTTTGAGCAGTTAAAAGGCTTCGATGCACTGTTTTATGGCGCAGTCGGCTGGCCCGATAAAGTACCTGACCATATTTCCCTATGGGGCTCGCTGCTGCAGTTCCGCCGCCAGTTCGATCAGTACATCAACCTGCGCCCCTGCAAGCTGATGCCCGGCATTAAAAGCCCGTTGGCAGGCCGCGAACCCGGCGATATCGATTTCTATGTAGTGCGTGAGAACACCGAAGGCGAGTACTCAAGCGTTGGCGGCAAAATGTTTGAAGGCACCGACCGTGAAGTGGTGATTCAAGACACGGTTATGACCCGCACCGGCGTGGACCGTGTATTGAAGTACGCCTTTGAACTGGCTCAAACCCGCCCGCGCAAAAAGCTTACTTCTGCCACCAAGTCCAACGGCATTTCCATCACCATGCCGTACTGGGACGAGCGCGTCGTCGAAATGGCGAAGGGCTACCCTGAGATCGCGGTGGATAAATTCCATATCGATATTCTGACCGCCAATTTCGTCCTTCACCCAGACTGGTTCGATGTGGTCGTGGGCAGCAACCTATTCGGCGATATCCTTTCCGACTTGGGCCCCGCCTGCACCGGCACAATCGGCATTGCCCCATCAGCCAACATCAACCCAGAAGGCCACTTTCCCAGCCTGTTTGAGCCGGTACACGGCAGCGCACCGGATATCGCTGGTAAAGGCATCGCCAACCCTATCGGCCAGATCTGGTCAGGTGCCATGATGCTTGAGCACCTTGGCTACAAGGAAGCCGGTGATGCGCTGGTAAGCGCCATTGAGGAAGTGTTGAGCGCAGGCGACAGCCAAGTTCTCACCCGCGATGTGGGTGGCCAAGGCACAACGCAAAGCTTAGGCAAGGCAATTGCTGACGCTATTACACGCTGACGTTCATCTGCTATAGCGATTGTCTGCCCGGCTGAGTCCAACCGGGCAGACAATGTATGTTTTTTACACGCCTATGTTCTACATTTGTCCTGAAGGTGAAGAAAACGTCAGTTTCACTTCGCTCGTAACAACATCAACAAACAAACTCAGGATAATGCTATGAAACTTGGACGCCGTCAGTTTCTCTCGGCAACGGCCGCTCTGGCCGCAGTCGGTACTTCCCCCCAGCTGTTTGCCATGCAGGCCCCGCCAGGGTCCGCTCCCGCTCGCTACCCCATTGATGCCTGGAAAGTTGAGGATCAGCGCTTCAGTGACTACATGATTTTTAATAGCCCGCTGGAGCGCCACTGGAGTGGCGGACTATGGACAGAGGGGCCGGCCTGGAATGCCGTGGGCCGTTACGTTGTGTTCAGCGATATCCCCCGAGCCAAGCAGATGCGTTGGGACGAAGCGACTGGCCAGGTCAGCGTTTTAAGAGACAACGTTGGCCACTCTAACGGTAATACCTTTGATCACCAGGGCCGGCTAATTGCTTGCGAACACTACCCTTCTCGGGTGTTACGCTACGAGTGGGATGGCAGCACCACGGTGCTTGCCGAGCGCTATCAAGGCAAGCCACTCAATGCTCCCAATGACGTGGTGGCGCTCCCGTCGGGTGGTGTGATCTTTACCGATCCCGGTTACGGCGCCCACTTCGACTATGAGGGCAAGAAGCGTGATCTGGAACTTGAAACCGCTATCTATTACGTCGATGACAGCCTTGATGAACCTATCCTGCTGACCGACGATATTTTTAAACCCAACGGTATTGTACTAACACCGGATGGCAAGGGTTTCTACGCCAGTGACAGTGCCCCCACCCATTTTGACGAGCCCGCGCGAATCATTCGCTGGTCGCTTGGCGAAGATGGCAAAAGCGTCAGTGACCGCCAAGTGGTCGTTACCAGCGAAGATACCATTTTCGACGGTATGGCCTGCGACATGGATGGCAATATCTGGTCGAGCGCCAACGGTGGCGAAGGTATTGATGGCGTCGTGGTTTTCTCGCCGGAAGGCACGCTGCTGGGGCGGGTTTTGCTGCCTGAAGTCTGTTCCAATGTATGTTTTGCTGGTGCGAATCGTAACCGGTTATTTATGACCGCCAGCCAATCCGTTTACACCATTTACACCGCGGCACGCGGCGCCTAGCAGTGTCGATATCACCCATAAAAAAGCCTCGCTGGACAATGCCAGCGAGGCTTTTACGTTATGAACTACCACTTCATCAGCTGGCTAGTTTAGCCGCTGTCTTGGCGACTAGCTCACCCTGGAAACGAGCAATTTTGAGCTCGCGCTCATCGGGCTGGCGAGAGCCATCGCCGCCAGCAAGGGTCGCAGCGCCGTAAGGCGTGCCGCCGCTCACTTTGGAAATATCGAACTGCTCTTCAAGGCCATAACCAATCGGTACAATGATCATTCCGTGGTGAGCCAACGTGGTCCACGTAGAGGTAATGGTCATTTCATCACCACCGCCCGTACCGGTAGACGTAAACACGCTGGCAACTTTGCCGCGAAGTGCGCCGTTAGCCCATAGGCCACCGGTTTGATCCAGGAAAGTACGCATTTGCCCGGTCATATTGCCGAAGCGGGTTGGCGTACCGAAGATAATCGCATCGTAATCAGCGAGTTCTTGCGGCGTAGCTTCCGGCGTATCGTAATCCTGCTTGCCGCCTGCGTTTTTAAAGGCTTCCGCGGGCATGGTTTCAGGTACGCGCTTAACGGTGACTTCAACGCCGCTGACGCTTTTTGCGCCCTCTGCAACGGCGTGCGCCATCGTATCGATATGACCGTACATGGAGTAATAAAGTACCAGAACCTTTGTCATGGATATCTCCTTAGCGATGTGTGGCTTATAAGTAACTTAGCAGTGCGTTGGGCTTTCTCAATAAACAGTACCCACAACATAGCGCACTCAAGCGTAGATAAAAGCGAATGTTTTCGTCTGCGGGCATCGATTTCATCGACGAACGCCAGCTTGCACTTTGCGCAAACCCCCACTAGCTTTGGTCTTGCCTACCTAAACGTATCCAAGGAGTCTGGAATGACGATTTTTGAAGCCCTGCGCAAGGATCATGATATTCAGCGTGATCTGCTTGCCCGCTTGATTGAGACTCATGGAGATAGCGACGAGCGCGACTCACTCTACAAGCAAGTGAAAAAAGAACTGCATGGTCATGCCGCAGCCGAAGAGCGCGCTTTCTACATCCCGCTGATGGAAATGGATTTGACCCAGGAAAAGGCTCGTCACAGCGTGGCCGAACATCATGAAATTGATGAGCTTATAGAACTTCTCGATGAAACCGACTACAGCGCCACTAACTGGCTGACCCATGCTAAACAGCTACAGCATTTAGTGACTCACCACCTTGATGAAGAAGAGCAGGAAGTGTTCCAGTTGGCTGGCCGAGGCCTACCAGACAACCAAAAAACCTCCCTTGCCAGTGAGTATCAGCAGGAAATGGAGCGCCAGCGCTCAGCGTAACTCGACACGCAGCTTGAAAAAGCGCTCATGCATCGCATGGGCGCTTTTTTTGATGCCAGTTCCCTTATGCTTTTCACGAATACGCTGGGCTTTTACATGCGAACGACCTAGTGTCTTGTGACATACGGTTAGCGTGGTAATGCTAGGCTCACTTTTTATAACGACAACGACACTAAAAACAGAGACTAAGGAGCTGACAATGCTAGGCCAATGGCTCGACTGGTCGCTTGACGGGCAGCTCCCGGACAAAAAGCAAGGCGTCTTCCCAAGCGGTAGCTACCACTTGTATGCACCGGGCGTTTTGGAGCTCACACCGAATACGGCAAGCCACGCGGCCCACGCGTGCATTTTTTCAGCGGCTATCCACGGTAATGAAACCGCGCCCGTTGAACTGATCGGTGAATGGCTCAGCCGCCTGGAAGCCGGTAGCGCCATACTTGGCGCGCCCGTGCTGGTCATCCTTGGGAACCTACCCGCGCTTAAAGCACAGCAGCGGTTTATGACCACTAACCTGAACCGGTTGTTTAAGCGTGAATTACGCGCTGAAGGCGAAGAGCCGGAACGCGCCCGAGCATTAATGGCCGCCGTGGATAACTTTTACGCCCGCCATTCAGGGCTACCCAAACTGCACTACGACCTACACACCGCCATCCGGGATAGCCGTTATCCCCGCTTCGTTGTCGAACCATTTGCCGACTCCTCTACCGACGCTGAGCAATGGGGGTGGCTCGCCGCTGCGGATATGCAGGCGGTGCTACACCAACATCAGCACAGCTGGACACTCTCCCACTACAGCAAGCACTATCACGCCGCCCAGGCCTTCACGTTTGAATTGGGCCGCGTGGCGCCCTTCGGTCAAAACGATATGGCGTCTCTAAAACCTATGTGTGCCCTGCTCACAGCGTTAAGTGAAGGGCACTCCCCGGCCCACCAGCCAGCCTCGCAAATGCAGTTTTTTAAGGTACAGCATGAGCTGATTCGCCACTCAGATGATTTTCAGCTCTGTTTTGCCGAAGACACGGCCAACTTCAACCGTTTTGAGCCTGGCACGCTGCTGGCGCAAGATGGAGAAGCTGGAGAGTTCCGAGTGGGTGATACGCCCCTTCACGTGGTCTTCCCTAACGCCAATGTAGAAGTGGGTGCCCGCGCGGCACTGTTGGTGGCACCGGTTACGTAGGGTTAAGCGTTAAGGCGCTCCTAAAGACCCTTCTAACGTTAGAGAGATTGACAATAATAATGGTGAGGCGACAACAGGCTGCTCGGCGTTGATACAACTAACGTCGAATGTTTAATGTGATAAGTAGGGCGCGCATTATGCGTCCAGCCTGATAGAATCGCCCCTTTTTTCGCGCCAGCCGCATCACAGCCCGTTATTGATAAACTACCGCTGATAACCCGTTGCTGCGGCAACTCTGTACTGGAGCCAATGTTATGGCCGCTACGCCTACTCCCCTTGAAGTGCGTAATATTAAAAAACGCTTTGGCGATACGGAAGTTCTGAAAGGTCTCTCACTGCAAGCCCAAAAGGGCGACGTGATTACCATGATTGGTGCCTCTGGGTCGGGTAAAAGTACTTTTTTGCGCTGCATGAATTTGCTTGAACAGCCCGACGATGGCGACCTCATTGTCCACGGCGAACCGATTCGTTTTAAAACCACCAAGCATGGTCGCGAGCCCGAAGATTGGAAGCAGGTGGTGCAAATGCGTGCCAAGCTCTCCATGGTTTTCCAAAGCTTCAACTTGTGGGCCCACATGACGCTGCTGGAAAACATCATTGAAGCGCCGATTCATGTACTGAAAAAACCCAAAAAAGAAGCCCTGGAACACGCCCACGCCCTGCTCGATCGTGTGGGATTAAGCGCCCGTGCCAACGCCTACCCGGCACAGATGTCCGGCGGCCAGCAGCAGCGTGGCGCCATCGCGCGCGCACTGGCGATGGACCCGGAAGTCATGCTATTTGACGAACCCACCTCCGCCCTCGACCCAGAGTTAGTAGGTGATGTGTTGAAGGTCATGCACGGGCTGGCCGAAGAGGGCCGCACCATGGTCGTGGTCACCCACGAAATGAGCTTCGCCCGAGATGTTTCCAGCCAAGTAATCTATCTTCACCAAGGCCTAGTGGAAGAAGCGGGACCGCCGGATCAAGTGCTAGGCAACCCGCAATCACCGCGCCTGCAGCAGTTCCTGGCACCTAAATACTGATCCGCGAGGCTCACCATGATTGATTTGCAAGGCTATGGGCCCCGGCTGTTAGAAGGGGCTGGCGTCACTGTTCAATTGGCGGTGCTATCGTTAATTTTAGCGATTATTTTAGGATTACTGACCGCCAGCGCAAAAATGTCGCGCAGTTGGTTGTTAAAGCGAACCGCCACGGTGTACACCACGCTCATTCGTGGCGTACCGGATTTGGTGTTAATGATGTTGCTGTTTTTTGGCGGCCAGATTGGTGTCAACGCCATCAGCGACATGCTCTATTACAACTACGACATCGATATTTATATTAACTTCAACGCCTTTGCCGCGGGTGTGCTTACCATTGGTTTTATCTTTGGTGCCTACATGGGCGAGACCTTTCGCGGCGCCTTTATGGCCGTGGATAACGGGCAGATCGAAGCAGGTAAGGCTTATGGCATGAGCAGCGGTCTCGTCTTTCGCCGTATCCGCTTTCCGCAAATGATGCGGCATGCCCTGCCTGGGCTGTCGAATAACTGGATGGTACTGCTCAAAACCACTGCGCTGGTATCCGTGATTGGGTTAACCGACATGGTACGCGTGGCCGCTGAAGCCTCTCGCGCCACCCACGAGCCGTTCACCTTCCTGATCCCGGTCGCCGTGGCTTACCTATTGATCGCCAGCGTCTCCGAATGGATTTTTGCGCGGCTGCAAAAACGCTACGACATCGGCTTTGGAGG
Organism: Vreelandella arctica; assembly: GCF_037070215.1. Classification (NCBI taxonomy): domain Bacteria; kingdom Pseudomonadati; phylum Pseudomonadota; class Gammaproteobacteria; order Oceanospirillales; family Halomonadaceae; genus Vreelandella; species Vreelandella arctica. The sequence continues at coordinate 46,439 of NZ_JBANSN010000019.1, forward strand.
TCAGTGATATGCTCGATATTTCCGCTTGGTTCAATGACCTACTCGCTGGCAATACCATTTTTACCGCCGATACGCTGGGCTACTATTGGGAAGGTTTAGTCACCACCACCCAATTAGTCTTCTTATCACTTATCGCCGGGCTAATACTTGCCGTGCCACTAGCGATCATGCGCAGCTCCAAACATAAATGGATTAGCCTACCGATCTATTTTTATACCTACGTATTTCGCGGTACGCCGCTGTTGATTCAGCTCTATATCATCTACTACGGCGTGGTGTTTATTGACGGCATTCAAGACACCTTTTTATGGCCAGTGCTGCGCGAAGCGTTCTATCCGGCCTTAATCGCCTTTACGCTCAATACCGCCGCTTACACTACCGAGATCTTCCGCGGCGCGATTAAAGCCACCGCGCAAGGCGAGATCGAAGCTGCCCGCGCCTATGGCATGTCGCAGAGCTTGATGATGCGACGGATTATCTTACCCAGTGCATTTCGCCGTGCCCTGCCCGCTTACGGCAATGAAGTAATCTTTATGCTACACGCCAGCGCAATTGCCAGCGTGGTCACCTTGATGGACTTAACCGGCGCCGCGCGCTTTGTCTATGCGCGTTATTACGCCCCTTTCGAAGCTTTTCTGTTCGTGGCTGCCATTTATTTATGCTTAACGTTCGCGATCCTGTTCTTTTTCCGTTATTTGGAGAAAAAACTGTTAGCGCACCTAAATTCATAAGTATGCCGCCAAGACCGTTAATCATGAAAAAATGATGAAACCGTCAAACAAACGTTGGTTCACTGGCATGTAAGCTCTTTTCGTCAGCGCCAACCTGGGTTAGTTTAATTGTCGGCTAACAACTATTTGTCAGTTAAAAACGGGGATCACATTCTGGTGAGTCCGCTTTTCTATGGAGATAGCTATAATATGAAAAAATTACTAACTCTTTCACTACTCGGCTTAGCAGTAGCGGCCGCCTCCTCAGCACAAGCACGTGACTACGACAACGTCCGTATTGGCGTTGACGTTCCATACGAACCGATGGAATTCCGCACCGCTGAAGGCGAGCTCACCGGCTTTGATATCGACCTGGGCAACGAGCTGTGCGACCGCATGGGCGTTACCTGTGAATGGGTCGAGCAAGCATGGGATGGCATCATTCCAGGGTTAATGTCTCGCAACTACGACGCCATTATGTCGTCCATGACGATCAATGAAGAGCGTCGTGCGCAAGTACTGTTCTCAGACCCCTACATCACCATGCCGTCAGCCTGGTTCGCCGCCAGCGACCTGGGTATTAGCGAAGCCACCACAGAAACGCTGGAAGGCATGACGATCGGCGTTCAACGCGGCACCCTGCAGGACAACTACGTTACCGACAATTTCAGTGACGTGGCTGACATCAGCCGCTACTCCACCGCCGATGACATGGTGCTGGATATGGCCGCCGAGCGCCTGGATATCGTTTTCCTTGACTTCCCGATTGGCCAATCGACCCTACTGGAAAGCGACGAAGCAGAATACGTCGTCGTAGGTGAGCGCATTAGCGAGCCGAAAGAGTACTTCGGTGACGGCTTTGGTATCGCCTTCCGTCAGCGCGACGAAGCACTGGCTGAAAAATTCAACGAAGCACTCGCTGAAGTGCAAGAAGACGGCACTTACGACGAAATCTATACCCGTTACTTTGGTGAAGAAGACGCTGAGTAACCGCTCTCTCCTCCCCGGCGTAAGCGCCGGGGAGGTATTGGTTTTCCAATCCCCCAAGTAACCTCTCAGACAGTCTCCTGCATACCTCCTCTCTCTTCTCTCTGACGCTGAATTCCCACCCCCCTTAAGTAACCACTAACCGCAACAACCACCAAGTAGCCACGAAACCGAGTAAACTCCATCGCATAGTTGTCGCGACGTTGAGAAACGTTAAGCCAATTCAGCGAACTCGTTTACAAAATGCAGGTCTTTATTTCTCAACGCAGATTTACAAGGAGGTACCATGGTTGAAAAATCAGCCGCCCACTCGGTGGCTCAAGAGGCTGCTGCGACACTGCGTCCTTCTTCTCACTGGACAGGCTGGGGGCAATGGCTGGCGCTGCTCACCATGACCATTGACCACCTCACTCGCTACATATTACCCGGCGACTGGGATTTGAGCTGGGCCGGGTCTTCCATTGGCCGTATCGCCTTTCCGCTGTTTGCCGCCATGGTGGCTTGGCACGGGCTGTTTAATACCCGCAATCCGCTACGCTACTCGCGGCGGATTTTGATTATCGGTTTGGTCGCCCAGCTTCCCTATATGATGATGCCGCGGACGTCAGACGCCTTCATTCTGAATGTCTGTTTTACTCTCGCCAGCGGCTTGGCCCTGGGCGCGCTCGTGCGCCAAGGTTGGCAGCACTACCAGCAGCAAACCCTCACCATGCCCTGGCTGTTAGCTGGTGCCGCACTAGGCGTTACGGTGTGGTATCTGCTGGGGTTCTGGGTCGAGTATGGCCACAATGGGCTGTTGCTGATTCCGCTATTGATGTTTGCCATGCATGCCTTGAGCCAAGCGGACAGTGACTTTCAGTCGCGCCTGTGGGCCGGGTTAGCAGCGTTTCCGGCACTTTGGATTGCCGGTCAAATGAATGCGTCTGACATGGCCAAGTCATTTACCGTAGGCACTTGTGTGGTGGTGCTGATACTTGCCGCAGGGGCCGCCCAACGCATTCCTGCCATTAACTTGGCGATGCCGCGGCGTCTATGGTTAGCGTGGTATCCCGGCCACTTTGCATTAATCGCGCTATGGCTATTGCTGAGCGGACAGATAGCCTAAAAGATTCTTTCAACGCCGCTTTAATGCATGGCATCCCGCATCCAGGGCTTAAAGCGGCGTAGGCGTGCTCGCCCTTCCGTTTTGGCGCGGTACATCGCAATATCGGCCTGCTTAAGCAATTCTTCATCGTCACAATCAGCGGCCATAAAGCAGGTGTATCCCATGCTGGGTGTTACCTCCACCCAGCGGCTTTCAAGCCGATAAGGTTCAGAGAGTGCCTGCTGAACAGCGCACATATAAACTTCAGCAGCGGCTTCCATATCTACCTCTGCCTCTTCTTCAAGCAGTGCCAGCAGGACAAACTCGTCGCCGCTAAGCCGTGCGGCCATGTCGCCTTCGCGCAGACAGCCTTCTAGGCGGCGGGCTACTTGCACCAGCAAATCATCCCCGGTGGCGTGCCCCCAGGTATCGTTAATCAGCTTGAAGCGATCTAAATCTAAAAACATCAACAAACCGCCCTGCTGTTCAGTTTGCTTCTCATTGCAGAGGGCAGCTAATCGCTCAATAAACAGGCGACGATTGGGCAAATCAGTGAGTGAGTCATAGTAGGCTTGGCGGTAAATAATCGCGTCGGCGCGCTTACGCTCAGTAAAATCTTCGATAATCGCTACCCCGCCAACCATCTCGTTACCCGCGCTATGTACGCCATTGAAGAAGGCACGCAGGGGCGTTCCCGCGCTAGCCTTGGGCAGATAGTAGGTTCCTTCGTAATAGCCAGTGCCTTTGGCCAGTGCGTTGCGCACAGCCTTTGCCACTCTGCTATCCGCCGAATGGGATAGCATGCGATAGCCGAGCAGCTGCGCACGGTTAACACCCAGGATATCCAGCAGTTTGCTATTACAGTCCGTTACTTGGCCATGTTCATCAAAATGCAGCACGCCCAGCGGCGAACGTTGAAAGATAGAGCGGTAGCGGTTTTCGCTTTCTTGCAACTGCACTTCGCGAGCAGACATACTCACCCGCAGGGCAATATTGTCGTGAATAATGCGACTTAGGCGTCGGCTGGTAGTAATAATCAGGCCTAAAAACAGGCTTAGCATGGCGCCAATGAGAATTGCCAGTGATGACCCTAACAACAAAAACTGCACCAGCAAGGGCAGGATAATCGGCAACACAAAGCCAAGCGAAACCCACCATACGGCAGAAAGCGTTGTGATGCCGCCAGCGGCAATACCGGCCAGGACAATCGAAAGCGCGGCTACCTGGCCATGGTTTTCGCCGGTAAACAGAAATACCCCACCAGAACCCCACACGCAGCCAGCCGCAATCGCACCAATGCTGAACCGATGTAACCAGCGGCGGCGCTGCTGTTGCTGCGCGGGTAAGCGGCTAAAATAGTAAGCCAAGGCAAGGCGAGCCAACGACACAAAGGTCAAAACGGCAAGCCAAGTCAGCAGTATCCAGCTCGCCACTACCGGCCACATGGCAGCCACTAACAACATGCCTGCCAACACACTGCTAAGCACGGGCTGCCATAAGTTATCGTACAGAAGGCGTACTTTCTCGCTGTGTAAGCGTTTTACGGTGACATGATGATCGCGCTGGAAACCACTACGCATCCCCGACGCAGTCCTCGTAGTTGAGGATTGAGACATACCGACTACCCGCCTAATGAAAAAGTGCTATTGGTTTCAGCCTAGTAAGCTGATTTTTTTGTGATTCCTTTTTAGCGCATTTAGGCAATTTTAGCGATATAAGTTGCGTACTCGGTCAACTACTGACCCATTAAGTAAGCAAAAAAGCCGCTTGCGGGGCAGGCGGCTTTGGAGCACTACTGTTTGATTGAAAAACTGAGATCTGGAGGGGGAGCATCGGGCAACAAAGCGCTACAGGCGCGAACTTTCTCAAGCAGTTCGGCATGGTTGGGTGCCAGGATATTGACGTGGGCGAGTTTGCGCCCGGCACGTTCTGCTTTGTCATAGCGATGCAGGTGCGTGTTTGTAAGCGCCAGGATCGCCGCATTATCCCCCTCACGACCAATTACATTAATCATGCACGTGGGGGCTATCGCCTGGGTATCGCCCAACGGCAAGCCCTGAATAGCACGCAGATGATTCTCAAACTGGCTGGTCACCGCGCCGTCCATCGTCCAGTGGCCGGAGTTATGTACGCGTGGGGCCATTTCATTGGCCAGCAGGCTGCCATCGCGGGTTTGAAACAGCTCTAACGCCAGCACCCCCACGTAATCCAACTCATCCAACAACGCACGGATATAGCTATCGGCGGTTTGCTGAACGCTAGCATCCAGATCCGGCAGCGGCGCAACGGAATAGCGCAGAATGCCATCCACATGCTGGTTTTCCGCCATAGGGTAGAACACCACCTCGCCATCACGACCGCGCACGGCAATCATCGAGACTTCGCGCACGAAATCGACAAATGCTTCAACGACTAGCTGCGAATGGCCAATAGCGGCCCATGCATCTGCCGCCTGCTCAGGCTGTTTCAATACTGCCTGGCCTTTACCGTCGTAGCCTTCCGTGACCGATTTAGCCACTACCGGGCAGCCCAGCTCGCGGGCGGCGGCTTCAAGCTGCTCGGCACTTTCCACCACACGATAAGCAGGCGTCGGAATTCCCAAGCGGTCAAATAGCGTCTTCTCTTCGACCCGGTTTTGGCACACTTCAATGGCGCGGCTACTCGGGTAAACCGGCTTGTGCTGCTCAATTTCCCGTACCAGTTGCACCGGCAGGTGCTCGAACTCGTAAGTCACCACATCCACCTTGGCTAAAAACTCAGCCAGGTGCTGGTTATTAGGGTCGACAATGACGTCGCCAATGCCTGCACTGGGGTTACCCGTGGTATCTAAAAAAGTGAAGCGATTGCCCAGCGGATAACCCGCTAGCGCCAGCATACGGCCTAGCTGGCCTGCGCCTAGTACACCGATATTCATAGACAGCCTCCTTATTCTGCTTCTGGATCGGGACGCGGATCCGGATTATCGAGTACTTTCTGGGTCTGCTCAGCGCGAAACGCCTCGACCGCACTGCGCACAGTGGCATCTTGTAAGCCAACAATCTGCGCCGCCAGCAAGCCTGCGTTAGTGGCGCCCGCCTTACCAATCGCCAGCGTCCCCACCGCAATGCCGCCCGGCATCTGCGCAATCGAAAGCAGCGAATCCAAGCCTTTAAGCGCCTTAGACTCCACCGGCACGCCGAGCACGGGCAGCGGCGTTTGCGAGGCCACCATGCCGGGCAAGTGAGCAGCACCACCAGCACCCGCCACAATCACTTGTAAGCCGCGCTCGGCCGCACCCTTGGCATAATCGAACAGCAGGTCCGGCGTACGGTGCGCCGAGACCACGCGGGTTTCATAGGCCACGCCCAAACGCTCCAGCATGGAGACAGCGTGCTCCATGACCGGCCAGTCAGACTTAGAACCCATGATCACGCCCACCTTGGGTGTGCTGTTCGACGACATGCAAAACTCCTCGGCCCAACGGCCTATAAAAGCGATACTAAATTGAAAAAGCGGCGTGTACCGGCCCAGGTACACAGCAAAATAGGAAGGCGCCTAGTTTACCAGAGCTAGCGCGTTTGCGGGCTTTGCAGAAATCGTGAAATTTTCATCAAAATAGGCATTGAAATGCGCACGAGTTGGCGGCATTGTGTCCTTGTCATTTCAGACTGTTGGAGCCACATGAGCACGGCACGCGCAACTGCCACTGCGGAACAGCTAGATCCTCCGCGAAGCAGCCCTGACCTCGATGTCAGGGAACTAGAAAAACGTACGCGTTTAATGCGTATTATTACACGTCTGATCGCTGTATCAGACTTAGGAAGCCGAGAAATTGCCCGCCGGGCAGGGCTTCCCGTTCAGAAAATTAGCGACCTGCTCGCCGGAAGGCTTGAGCACCTGGGAGTGGATGAACTTCACGCCCTGCGTCGCACCTTAGAGCTGGAGGCGCCATAGCCAATAGCTAATCAACGCCTCGCTCTCGCGAGGCGTTTTTATTTGCTGGGCTAGTTTTGAGGACTAGTTAGTCTTCGCGCTGCTCTAACGCCTCGGCAGCCTGAATTGCCTCTTTCTTAGAGGTGTGCTCGGAAACAACGACTTCGTTTTCAGGCACTGTTTCATCAATCACCAACCATCCGGTGATGGTTTCTTTAAGATCACTGGCTTCAATGACCGGTTCGATACGAGCTTGTCTAGACATTGTGGTCTCCTTGTCAATGTGGGCAGTTACGCTGTGTCTATGGCTAAAATTGCGCGTTACTGAATCCGTCCATTACCTCTTCACCTGCACTCTCTTCACCCTCGGCTGGGCGGTTAAGCTCACTACAGGGGCACCCTTTATGAACACAATCGCTTCCCCCAGGGTGGCCAGCAGCGCAGACCTTACAACAATAGGCGCGACCTTCTGTGATGACCGCCTGCTCGCTGGAAACGTGATGCTCACAGCCAGGACAGGCACAGACTCCCATGTCCGTCATGATGCCCCCTCCCTCGTTAGCCATGATTGGCGACATATTTAGCGTAGAAGAGAATGCCGAGGTAGGGAAAATTCAGCGTTAAGGTTATCGACAAAATAGAAGTGCCGGTTACGTCACACAGCGCGCTGAAGGAGCATTTAATGCAGAGGAATAAAGATTCCCGCTATCGCTACTAGAGCAACCACCAGCCAAGCAGGCAGTTTCCATACGCTAAGCAGCAAAAAGCCCGTAAGTGCCAGAACAAACTCATAAGGGCCAATAATCGCGCTGGTCCATACCGGCTGATAAAGCGCTGCGCCTAAAATACCCACGACCGCCGCATTGGCACCGCGCATTAGCGCCTGAGCGCTGCCCCACCGACGAAATTGGTTCCAAAACGGCAGCACGCCGACCAGCAGCCAGAACCCTGGGATAAAGATTGCCAGCAGTGCCAACAAAGCGCCCACTACCGCGTTCATGCCGGGCAGAAGTGCTCCCAGGTAAGCCGCAAACGTAAATAGTGGCCCTGGCACCGCCTGGGCAGCGCCATAGCCTGCCAAGAACTCATCCGGTGTTATCCAGCCCGACTGTACTACCTCGGCTTCTAACAGCGGCAGCACCACATGCCCACCACCAAATACCAGCGCACCTGAACGATAAAAAGCATCGATCACGTTAAGCCAAACAGCACCGCCCGCCATCAGTGGCAGTAGAATCAGCAACCCGCCGAATAGCCCCAACGCGACCAAGCCTGCTCGGCGGGAAACCGGAAAATGCAGCGGTGCGCTTTCTGCTATGGCGGCACTATTCCGGCACAGCGTCAGCCCCACTAAACCACCCAATACAATCGCGGCGACCTGTCCCAGCGGGCCGCTTACCACCACCACCGTGAACACAGCGGCCAAGGCGATTCCTACACGGGCTTTATCCGGGCAGAGGTTGCGTGCCATCCCCCACACCGCATGGGCCACGATCGCTACCGCGACCACTTTTAAGCCGTGGATGATACCGCTGGCGATCGGACCATCCAGCACCGCAGCCCCCAATGCGAACAACAGCAGAATAATTGCCGAAGGTAGCGTAAAAGCCAGCCACGCCATGGCCGCGCCCCAAGGACCAGCACGCAGTAAGCCGAGCGCAAACCCCACCTGGCTACTCGCCGGGCCGGGCAGAAACTGGCACAGTGCCACCAAATCAGCGTAGGCACTTTCGCTTAACCACTGACGCCGCTCCACAAAGGCAGTACGAAAATACCCCAGATGTGCCACCGGTCCGCCAAAAGACGTTAATCCCAGCGCTAAGAATGCCCAAAACACCTCGCCTATGCGCCTGCTTGTCTGCGTTTGCTCCACCATCCATCCTCACCGTTTACCCAATAAAAAAGCGCAAGGCTTATATGCTAAGCCTTGCGCTTGACGTCTTGATGACACCCGCCGATAAATCGTTACTCTTGGTCTGTTACCGCACCGGTACTGGCAGAGCTAACGAGACGTGCATATTTGGCGAGCACGCCGCGGGTATAACGGGGTTCTGGCTGCTTCCACGCTGCGCGACGACGCATCAACTCTTCGTCAGACAGATCCACCTCAATGGTATCGGCCTCCGCATCAATGGTGATGGTATCGCCATTCTCTACCAATGCCAGCGGGCCACCGTCGAACGCTTCCGGCGACACATGGCCGACCACAAAACCATGGCTGCCGCCCGAGAAACGGCCATCGGTAATCAGCGCCACGTCATTGCCCAAGCCGCGGCCCATAATCGCCGAGGTAGGCGTGAGCATTTCGCGCATGCCGGGGCCGCCTTTAGGTCCTTCATAGCGAATCACCACCACATCACCTGCGACGACAGTGCCATCGTTAATGCGCGCCTGGGCTTCTTCTTCCGAGCCAAAGACCCGTGCCGAGCCTGAGAAGCGCGTGCCCTCTTTACCGGTAATTTTCGCGACTGCGCCTTCCGGTGCCAAGTTGCCGTAAAGCATGCGCAAATGGCTTTCCGTTTTAATCGGGTTACCGAGGGAAGCGATGATCGGCGGCTCGGCAGGGTAAGGGGCTACATTGGCCAGGTTCTCTTCCAACGTTTTGCCGGTAACGGTCAAGCAGTTGCCGTTGAGCAGGCCTGCGTCCAGCAGCATTTTCATCAGCGGCTGAATACCGCCAATCGCCACCAGCTCGCTCATCATGTAGTGGCCGCTAGGGCGCAAATCGGCGAGTACCGGCACGCGTTTACCGATCTCGGTAAAGTCCGCCAGGGTCAGTTCCACACCAATGGTGCGCGCCATACCAATCAAGTGCAGCACCGCATTGGTAGAACCACCCAACGCGATGGTCACCGTAATCGCGTTCTCGAACGCCTCACGGGTCATGATATCGGAAGGCTTAATATCGTCGGCTAGCAGCGCCAGCACGGCTTCGCCCGCCGCTTTACAGTCATCGCGCTTCTCCTGAGAGATCGCATTCTGCGCGGAGCTGCCCGGCAAGCTCATGCCTAATGCCTCAATCGCAGAGGCCATGGTGTTAGCGGTGTACATACCGCCACAGGAACCAGGGCCAGGGATCGCCGTTTCTTCGATGTTTTTAAGCTCGATCAGGTCGATATCGCCGCGGGAGTGTGCGCCCATCGCCTCGAACACCGAGACGATATCGGTATGTCCTTTGCCGGGCATAATGGTGCCGCCATAGACGAACACGCTGGGACGATTCAAACGCGCCAGCCCCATCAGGCAACCGGGCATATTCTTATCGCAGCCCCCAATGGCCACCAAACCATCAAAGCCTTCACAGCCCGCTACGGTTTCAATGGAGTCGGCAATCACCTCCCGTGATACCAGCGAGTACTTCATACCCTCGGTGCCGTTAGCAATACCATCGGAAATCGTGATGGTATTGAAAATCACACCTTTACCACCGCCAGCATCGGCACCATCGCGGGCAAACTCGGCCAGCTCATTAATGTGGCTGTTGCAGGGCGTCACCATGCTCCAGGTAGAGGCAATGCCCACCTGAGGCTTTTTGAAATCGGCATCCGTAAAGCCCACCGCGCGCAGCATGGCGCGGCTAGCGGCTTTACCTGGGCCATCAACCACAGGCGCAGAGTGGCGGCGGGAGTTTTGCGATGAATCTGACATTAGAAATCTCTCTTAGCGTTGTTCACGGTATCCGCATAGCTTGGCGATGCCACGGCGTTCGCGCAAGGGAAGAGGACGCAAAAAATCATTCCACGACACCTGCTTGCAGCGCCTGAACATAGCGCAGAAGATCATCTGCGCGACCTTCACTGACTAGCTGCTCGGGTGTTTTATAGTCAAATGCGCTAAGCGGCTCGTTGCGAAACCAAAACAGAGCATCATGGAAATCACCATTAATATCCGCCGCTGCACCGAGCACTCGAAGTGCATCACGCAAATAACGTTGAAGTTTTTCTGCCCCTTGGGCACGTGAGATTGTCGTACGATGAACATGCGCTTGGCTGGCCAGCGTTTGGATATCAATGCTCAATGCACTGGCAAATAACTTCGGGTTAATCAACGGGTGGCGCTCTTGTCGAGCAACACCCTTTAAGTCAGCCAAAAACCGCTCGAACGAATCAGGTACCAGATACCGGTTAGGCTCATTCAATGACTCTTTTACATTGCCCACTGCCATTGGCAACCTCCTGCTACGCTTATACAGCCGATATACAACCTATATGCATCATATTTTCATCATAGCAGCTATGAAACTGGACGCTAGGGTTTCAAGCTTAAGAACTAAACTTATGGCACCATACACTTAGCCACTCCGCCCTGGCCGTGAAGGAAACATCCATTAAGGAACCTCGTGCATGTCTGCAAACTCGCTGCTCTCACAAACGCCGTTAACGCCGGGCTTTATGGTCGTGCACGCCAATCGCCTGGAAGACCTGCGCGGTTTGGCGGTGGAGTGGATGCGCCTACACCCGCTCTCGCCGCTGGAGAACGAGACTATTCTGGTGCAGAGCAACGGCATTGGGCAGTGGCTAAAGCTGGCGCTGGCGGAAGACCCGGCCCAGGGCGGTGCGGGCATAGCGGCGGCATTGAACGTCACGCTGCCCGCGCGCTTTCTATGGCAGGCCTACCGTACGGTGTTGACGCACTTAACCCACGACGAGCACGCGGTACCGGAAACGTCGCCGTTTGATCAGTCACGGTTGATATGGCGCTTATTGCGCCTGCTGCCCAGCCTTGCCGAGCAGGAAGCCTTTGCGCCGCTGGCGCGCTTTTTAGAGGTCGATCGCGACCAGCGTAAGCACTACCAACTGGCCGAGCGGCTGGCGGATCTGTTCGATCAGTATCAGGTGTATCGCGCAGACTGGCTGGACGCCTGGGCCAAGGGTAACGACGTGCTGATCACCGCCCGTGGCGAAACTCGCCCGCTGGAAGCGCACCAACTGTGGCAGCCAGCATTATGGCGCGCGCTACGCGACGATGTGGCGATGACGCAAGGCGACGCAGGCCTTAACAGCAGCCGTGCCCAGGTACACAGCCGTTTTCTGGAAGCCGCCGAACAGCTTGAAGGCCAAGCGTGCCCGCACGGATTGCCCCGGCGATTGATCATTTTCGGCATCTCGTCACTGCCGCAGCAAACCCTCGAAGCCCTGGCCGCGCTTTCACGCTGCTGCCAAATAGTGCTCTGCGTGCACAACCCCTGCCAGTACTACTGGGCGGATATCATCGAACACAAAGACCTGCTCCGCGCCAGCCGCTACCGCCAACGACGCAAGGCAGGCATGCCCGACGCCCTGGATGTGCTCGGCACCGGTGATGCCGACGACGCCTTGCACCTGCACGCCCAGCCGCTGCTGGCCGCCTGGGGCAAGCAGGGCCGCGACTACCTGCGCCTGCTCGACGAACACGACGACTCAGGCAACTACCAAACGCTCTTCGAGCAGCAGGCGCTGCGCATTGATATGTTCGAGCCCTTCAGCGGCGAAGAGCGCCACTGCCTGCTCAGCCAACTGCAGGACGATATCCGCGAGCTGCGGCCGGTAGCAGAAACCCAAACTCACTGGCCCGCGCTAGACCCGGCCAGTGACGACTCCATCGTGTTCCATATCGCCCACGGCCCCCAGCGGGAAGTGGAGATTCTTCACGACCAACTGCTGGCGGCCTTCAGCGCCGACCCGGATCTGCGCCCGCGGGATATCATCGTCATGGTGCCGGATATCGACCGCTACGCGCCGCACATTGAAGCCGTGTTCGGCCAGTACCGCTCTGCTTTCGGTGGCTATCACGTGAACGCGCGACCCGACGACCCGCGTTACATTCCCTACACACTTTCGGATCAGGCCAGCCGCCACCGCCTGCCGATGATGATCGCGCTAGAAAAACTGCTGCGCCTGCCGGAACTGCGCCTCTCGGTAAGCGATTTGCTCGACTTGCTGGAAGTCCCCGCACTGCGCGCACGCTTTGGCATCGATGAATATGACCTGCCCACCCTGAGCCGCTGGATCGAGGGTGCTGGCATTCGCTGGGGGCTCAATGCCGAGCAGCGCACCCGGCTGGACCTCCCCGAAGGCCTAACCCAGAACACCTGGGCCTTTGGCCTGCGTCGCCTGCTGCTGGGGTATACCGTAGGCAGTGCCGAGGCGTGGCAAGGCATCGAGCCATTCGACGATATTGGCGGGCTGGAAGCCTCCCTGGCAGGCCCCCTGGCAAATCTGCTGGAAAAGCTGGAAACCACCTGGGAGACCTTCTGCCAGCCCACCGACACCGCCACCTGGGTGGCTCGGCTGCGCGAACTGCTGGAAACCTACTTCCTGACCGACGACGCTCAAGAGAGCGTGATGCTCACCAAGCTGGAAACCGCGCTACAGCAGTTGCTGGACAGCACCGAAGAGGCCGCGCTTTATGATCCCCTGCCGCTCTCCATGGTGCGCGAGCACTGGCTGGGGCAAATCGACGAGCACAGTCTTTCCCAGCGCTTTCTCGCGGGGGCGGTCAACTTCGCCACGCTGATGCCGATGCGCGCCATTCCCTTCAAGCACGTATGCCTGCTGGGCATGAACGACGGCGAGTACCCGCGCTCACAGCCGCCGCTGGATTTTGACCTGATGGGCAGCGACTACCGCCCCGGCGACCGCTCGCGGCGGGAAGACGACCGTTACCTGTTTCTGGAAGCGCTGCTCTCCGCCCGCCAACAGCTCTATATCAGTTGGGTCGGCCGCAGTCAGATCGACAACAACCCCATGCCGCCCTCGGTGCTGGTCGGCCAGTTGCGCGATCACTTGGAAGCGGGCTGGCACACGCAAAAAGGCGAGCCGCTGCTGGAAGCGTTAACCACCGAGCACCCGCTGCAGCCGTTTAGCCGCCGCTACTTCTCTTCCCAGGCCAGCGACTCCCCCGCCCAGGCACGGCTATTCACCTATGCCCACGAGTGGCACGTCCTGCACACCCCCAGTGGCGAAAGCACCCAAGACGCAAAATCACCAGCGCTTAAGGCAGACAGCGAACAGCAGAGCACGCTAACCCTGGCCCAGCTAGGCAGCTTTCTACGCGACCCCGCGAAGGCATTTTTCAACACCCGCCTTGGCGTCTATTTCGAGCAGGAGGAGCTTACCCAACTGGATGTCGAGCCCTTCACCCTGGACGGGTTACAGAACTGGCAGTTGCAGGATCAATTGATCGCCGCCCAACGCCACGCCGTGGATAACGGCCAACCGCGTATGGAAGCACTGCACGCCGCACTGGAACGCTTCAAGGGTCAGGGTGTGCTGGCCGTGGGTGCCTTTGGCGAGCGGATGCGCGAAGCGCTGGCGGAACCGATGGAGGCACTGTTCGGCGCCTACGAAGAGGCGTTACAAGAGTGGCCACACGTGGTAACAGCACCACAGGAAGTGCATGTTGTTGAGAGAACTGAAGAAAAGGTAGCGCTGGAAGATTGGCTGGGGGAACTGCGCCAAGATGAAGCGGGCAACCGCTGCCGCCTGTTACTGCTCAGCAGCAGCCTGGTCAGCCAGGGGCGCGGCCGTGGTCAATACCGCTGGCAACACCTGCTACGGCCCTGGGTTGCGCATCTGGCGGGCAACAGTGAGCGCCCGATGACCACCCAACTACTCTCCAAAGCGGGCCATGTGCGGCTGGAACCACTAGAAGCCGAGAACGCCCGCTACCAGCTACAAAACTTGCTAAGCGCTTGGTGCGATGGCATGCAGGCCCCGCTACCGCTGGCGCCACAGGCCGCTTTCGCCTGGTTGGCGAAGCTAGGCACGCCGGAATCCGAACCGGAGAGCGATGCCTACGCCGCCGCAGAAACCGCCTACGAAGGGGGACGCTTCCAGACCGGCGAAGTCGCCCAAAGCGCCTACCTTTCCCACCAGTGGCCGAGCTTCGAAAGGCTATTCAAAGAGCGAGCCCTTGGTCACGGCTTCGCCACGCTAACCGAAGCGCTCTATTCGCCGCTGCATCGTGCTGTTAAAGGCTGACAAGCCTAATGGCTCTTCCAGCCCAGGGTTAACACCCGCTTCGCCAGCGAAATCATCTCCGGGTCGCCGGTGTGCTTGTCCGGCACATCGGAGAGCTTGATCACCGGCAGCCACTGCTGCCCTTCCGGACGCGCCTCGACCATCTTGATCACCATGTTCATCGGCTCGACGCCCACATCATTGGTGAAGTTGGTGCCGATGCCGAACGCCATGCCAATCCGGTCTTTGCAAAACGCGTGAATATGCTCGACCTTCTCCGGCGTCAGCGCATCGGAAAAGATAATCGTCTTGCTTAGCGGGTTGATCCCCAGGCGCTCGTAATGGGCGATAGTTTGGGAGGCGAAATCAATAGGGTCGCCGCTGTCATGGCGCACGCCATCGAACAGCTTGGCGAACTTCTTATCGAAGCTATCGAAGAAGGCCCGCGAGGTGAACGTATCGGTCAGGGCAATGCCCAGATCACCGCGATACACATCCACCCAATGCTCAAGGGCAAGGCTGTTGGCCATCTTGAAACCGAAGCGGGCGCCGTGGAACATGAACCACTCATGGGCGTGGGTGCCAATCGGCTTAACCCCATGGCGCATGGCCAGCAGCACGTTACTGGTGCCGCTGAACGCCTCGCCACCATTGTGGCAAAGTGCGCCCACCACACGGTCATGAACATCGAACGAGAAGCGCCGACGGGTGCCGAACTCGGCAATCTTCAACCCAAGACGGCGATAGAGTTCGATCTTCTCCTGGGCGCGCTGTTCGATCATCGCATCGGCCTCATGGGTGACCGACACACCACGCAGCCGATACCAAAGCTCGCTGATCAGCGCCATCAACGGCACTTCCCACAGAATGGTGCGGTACCAGGGCCCTTCGATAATCACCGAAAGGTCACTGCCCTGCTGCTCGATAATCACCTCGGCAGGGTCGTAATGAAACCCGGCCAGAAAATCGAGATAGGTAGGATCGAGATAGGGGCACGTCGTTTCGAGATAGCGCTTTTCCTCATCACTCAGGCGCAGCGTCGCCATCTGATCCACTTCGCGGCGCAGCGCAGCACCGAAACCATCAGGAAATTCGTGCTCGCCTCGATTGATAAACGCGTAGCGCGCCTGGGCATAGGGAAAGCGTTTGATCACGGCGTTCTGCATCGTGATCTTGTAAAAGTCATTATCCAGCAGCGATGTCAGCATGAGATCCCATCGTTAGAGTGAACCGAAGCCGCCGGTAGCGTAAACTCATTGCACCAAGAGTGGCTCGGCGACAAGATTATCAGGTGGCGGGGCTCTCATACAGTCTAGGAGCTGTCTTGATGCGTCTTACTCAATCACAGCGTGACACGATTCTTTCGAGCGTACGTGAGTTCATTAAGCCTTCTGTGCAAGTCCAGGTGTTTGGCTCGCGGCTGGATGATACCAAGCGGGGCGGCGATGTTGACCTGCTACTGATCTCCCAGACAGCAATACCACTACTTACCCGTGCCGAACTCAAAATGGCACTTGAAGAGCGCCTCCAACTGCCTGTGGATATAGTGGCCTATGCCTCGACGGCTGAACCCACGCCCTTCCAAGCAATCGCCTTGGCACAGTCACGCCCGATCGATAGTGAGGAAGCAGCATGAGTCATGATGTTCTCAGCGAGCAACAACGCTATCTTGCGCAACTGCTGGAAGCGATCCAACGCTGTGCTTGGTTTCTACAACAGTCACGCAACAAAATTACCTGGCCGATTGACGGTGAGTGGCTGGCAGAACACAAAAAAGATGTGGATTATTTCGAAACCCTTGCCGCCATTAATGAGCGGTTTGCCAAGCTGCAAGACTCGATAGCATCGACTATGCGGCACAGTGCTTTGCTTGCCGGTGAATCCACTGACAGCTTTCTCAAGGTACTGGCTCTATTTGAAAAGCAAGGCGTAATTAACGCGACAAGTGATTGGCAACGCTGCCGCGCCATCCGCAATATCGCGGCACATGACTACTCGACCGACTACGAACAGATAGCCGAACACTTCAATCTGCTGAACGAGCTCGCTGACATACTCTTAGTGACGTCTCAACGTCTTGTGGCCTGGAACGCTGAGCAACTCAGTATCTACCCCGCCAGCCCTGACTTTTCAGCTGAGTTTGACAGCCTTTTCTTATGAGCCAGCCTGAACCACTCAATCCACTAAGCCTCCCGCTCCACGGCAGCCGACTGATAGAGGCCAGCGCTGGTACCGGCAAAACCTTCACCATCGCGCTGCTTTACGTGCGGTTGGTACTCGGCGGGCACAGCATTGACGACGACACGGCGTTTGTACGCCCGCTCACGCCGCCGGAAATTTTAGTCGTCACCTTTACCAACGCCGCCACCCAAGAGCTACGCGAACGTATCCGCAATCGGCTGGTAGAAGCAGCAGACGTATTTCGAGCTGAGGATGTAGAAAGAGGGGCGCCGGGGGCAAGCCGTAGTGGAGGTCATTCAACAGGGCCGGAAAATGTTCCCGACGATTCCGGCATTCCCGCCATCCATGGCGGTCAGATGTCTCAAGTAGCGCCCACGGATGGGTTCACAGCGCCTCCACGTAGGCTTGCCGCCGGGGAAGCCCCGGTTCCACTAGATCCGTTACTCCTAGAACTCCGCGACCAATACGACCCCGCCACCTGGCCCGCCTGCTCACGGCGCTTGGCGCTGGCCGCGGAATGGATGGACGAAGCCGCGGTGTCCACCATCCACAGCTGGTGCTACCGCATGCTGCGCGAACACGCCTTCGACAGCGGCAGCCTGTTCTCCCTCAACCTGGAAAACGACCAGCGCGAACTGGAACAGGAAGTGGTGCGCGACTACTGGCGCAGCTTCTACTACCCGCTGGACAGCAACGCCCTCGGCATTGTCACCCGCTACTGGAAATCACCGGACGACCTTCACGTTCCGCTACAACGGCTACTGCCAGAAAGCGAAGCGCTGGGCGGCGAAAAACCCCAACCCAGCGAGACCCTGGCCGCCACCCAGGCCGAACGCACCGCCCAGCTCAACGAGCTCAAAGCCCCCTGGGCCGCCTGGCTGGACGAACTGGTGCCCGCCCTGGAAGACGCCGCCACGCGCAAAGCCTTCAAAGGCCAAAGCTTCAACGCCAAAAGCCGCGCCAACTGGCTAGGCGCACTGCGCGAGTGGTGCGATACAGATGCCGACCGCCCTGCGCTCACCGACGCCGCCTGGAAACGCATGACGCCCGTCGGCATGGCCGATATCTGGAAAGACGGTGCACCGCCCTGCCCGCAAGCATGGGAAGCGCTGGCACAGCTCCAGCAAGCGCTGGATGCCCTGCCCGAGCCCCGCAACGACCTGCTGATTCACGCCGTACAGTGGTGTCGCGCCCGGTTAGAGCGCGAACAGGAACGCCGCGCCGAGATGGGCCCCAATGACCTGCTCACCCATCTGGATCGCGCCCTGAAAGGCCCCAACAAAGAAGCGCTGGCCGCGCAGATCCAGCGCCAGTTCCCCGTGGCACTGATCGACGAGTTTCAGGATACCGACCCGATCCAGTACCGCATTTTCAACGCCGTGTATGACGTCGCAACGCCCCGGCGCGACAGCGCCATCCTGCTGATTGGCGACCCCAAGCAGGCGATCTACGCCTTTCGCGGCGCGGATATCTTCACCTACCTGCAGGCCCGGTACGACACCGATGGCCGCCACGTCACGCTGGGCACCAACTTCCGTTCCAGCCGCGCCATGGTGGCGGCGGTCAACCACTGTTTCAGCTACGCCGACCAACACGATGCCGGCGCTTTCCTGTTCCGTGCCGATGGCGGCGACAACCCGCTGCCGTTCAACCCCGTCAACGCCAAAGGCACCA
Organism: Vreelandella arctica; assembly: GCF_037070215.1. Lineage (NCBI taxonomy): Bacteria > Pseudomonadati > Pseudomonadota > Gammaproteobacteria > Oceanospirillales > Halomonadaceae > Vreelandella > Vreelandella arctica. The sequence goes on from NZ_JBANSN010000019.1 coordinate 64,927, forward strand.
AGGAAACGCTGGTACTCAACGGCCAACCGCTACCCGCGATGACCCTGTGGCCACTGGAAAGCGACGAGCCGCTCTCCAAAACCGCCTACCAAACGGAGATGGCCGAGCGCTGCGCTTCGCACATGACAATGCTTGTGGAAGCAGGCCGCCAAAAGCAAGCAGGCTTTGCAAAGGGCGCTGGTGGCGATGACGATAACGGAGAGCAATCACTCACTCCGCTGGCTCCCTCAGACATGGCCGTACTGGTCAACGGCCTGCAGGAAGCGCGAGCGATTCGACTGGCGCTGGCCAGCCGGGGCATCAAGAGCGTCTACCTTTCCGATCACGACAAGGTGTTCAGCTCCCCCATCGCTCCGCAGCTAGCCATTTGGCTGCGCGCCTGCGCCGAGCCCCAGGCCAACTCGCGCCAAGCAGAAGCCAAGCTGCGCGCCGCCCTGGCAACCCCGGTACTTGGGCTGAGCCTTGAAGCACTCGACCACCTCAACCAGAGCGAGCTGGCCTGGGAAGCGCGGGTCGAGCAGTTCAGCGACTACCACCGCCTGTGGCAACGCCAAGGCGTGCTGCCGCTGGTGCGCCGATTGATGGTCGATTTTGATATCGCCGCACGACTGCTGGGCGAGTTCGCCGAGGGTGAGCGTTTGCTAACCGACCTGCTCCACCTGGGCGAAATGCTGCAGCACGCCAGCCAGGAACTGGACGGCGAACACGCGCTGATTCGCTTTCTGGCCGAGGCCATTGCCGACCCGGATAGCCACGGCGACAGCCACAAGCTGCGCCTGGAGAGCGACGCCGATCTGGTCAAGGTAGTGACCATTCACAAATCCAAGGGGCTGGAGTACCCGCTGGTGTTCCTGCCGTTTATCGCCAACCACCGCCCGGTCAGCGACACCGACCTACCGCTGCGCTGGCACGACAGCGACGGCACACTGCAACTCAGCCTGAGCGCCGATGAAGCTACGCTTACCACCGCCGACCGCGAACGCCTGGGTGAAGACCTGCGCAAGCTCTACGTCGCGCTCACCCGCGCCCGTCACGCCACTTGGCTGGGGCTGGCGCCGCTAAAAGGCAGCGAGAACAGCGCCATCGGCCACTTGATCAACGGCGGCAAGGCCATCGCCCCCAGCGCGTTTACCCACGCGCTAGGCGAACTGGTGAAAGGCAGCGATATCGCGCTAAGCGCCGCCCCGGACCCCACCGCGCTGCGCTTCACCCCGGCGCCGGAGCAGCAGGCACTGGGCCACGCCCGCACCCCGCTGCGCCCCGCCCGTGAACAGTGGTGGATCGCCAGCTACTCGGCGCTGCGCACCTCCGGGGCAGTCTCAGAAGCGATGCCAGGGGCGGCGCAGCCAACGCCCACACCGGAACCCACCACGCCCCAGGAAGCCACCACCCTGGAAGTGCTGGATGAACCCCACGACAACGCCATCAACACCGAAGCATTTCACCTGCACCGGTTTCCGCGAGGCCCAGGCCCCGGCACCTTCCTGCATGGATTGCTGGAGTGGGCGGGCCAGCTAGGCTTCAACAAAGCGCTAGAAGACCCCGCCGCCAGAGAAGACATGCTGCGGCGGCGCGTGCAACTGCGCGGCTGGCAGGCATGGCACGACACCCTGGCGGGCTGGCTGGAAGAACTGCTCGCCACACCGCTTCCCCTGCCTCACTCACTGTCACAGGCCCCGTCCCAGTCCCTGACAGAGCCCAGCGAAGGCAGCCAAGTGGCGCTATGTGAACTCGAAAGTTATCAGGTGGAACTGGAGTTCTGGTTTGCCGCGCACCAGGTACAAACGCGCAAGCTGGATGAGCTGGTCAGTGACCACTTACTGCCAGGGGTATCACGCCCCGTACTGGATGCCGACACCCTCAACGGCATGCTCAAGGGCTTTATCGACCTCGCCTTTGAGCATGAAGGCCGCTTCTACGTGCTCGACTGGAAGTCCAACTACCTGGGCAGCGACGACAGCGCCTACACCACTGACGCCCTGCGCGATGCCATGCTCGAAAAACGCTACGACCTGCAAGCGGCGCTGTATATGCTCGCTCTCCACCGGCTATTGAAAGCGCGCCTGCCCGACTACGACCCGCACCAACACCTGGGCGGCTCGATGACGGTATTTCTACGCGGCAGCCGCACCACCGCCCGCGGCGTACACGCCGTGCCCGCGCCGGTCGCGCTGATCGAAGCGCTGGATGCACTCTTTACAGGCTCATCAACAGCGTCAGCAGCAAGCAACCAGGAGGCACTGGCATGAGTAAGCGAGACACGGCTTCCAAGAACGAGTCCATGAATCTTGACCTGTTCGCCGATGACGCGCCGCCCGCTGCACCTGATTCAACCGCATCGGTAACACCACCGACAGAATCAGCCGCCAGTGCTACCCAGCCGCACCCCGCGCTAAGCGACACCACCGCGCTATTCCTACTGTGTGAGCGGTGGGTTTCTCGTGGCTGGCTACGGGATCTGGATCTGGCCCTGGTGCGCTTTCTCGACCGCGAAACCCAAAACGCCCCGCCGCTGCTGTTGCTGGGTGCGGCGTTGGCCAGTCATCAGCTAGGCCGCGGCCATGTGTGCTTGGATATAGCCGCCACCCTGGAAGCCCCGGATTTTGCGCTTTCGCTACCGCCGGAAGGCGACGACCTGAACGACCCGCCGCCGCTACCCAGCCATGTGCTGGCCACGCTAACGCTGCCCGAGTGGCAAGCCGCACTTAATCACCCCACGCTGATCAGCGACGGCCCCGGCAATACGCCGCTGGTGGTAAGCCACAGCATCAACACCAGCAAACTCTACCTGCGCCGCTACTGGCAGTTCGAGCAAACCCTGCACCAAGAAATTGCCGCTCGGCTTAGCGTGGATAGCCCTAAGTATAAATCAGAGGAATCACCGCTACTCAAAAGCGCGCTGGATGCGTTATTCCCCGCTACCGGTACCCTGGATTGGCAAAAAACCGCCTGCGCCCTCGCCGCCCGCAGCCCCTTTGCGATCATCACCGGCGGCCCCGGCACCGGCAAAACCACCACCGTGGTGCGCCTGCTGGCCCTGCTACAAACCCTGCAACTGGCCCAGCCCAACGCCCACCCGCTGCGCATTCGCCTAGCCGCCCCCACAGGTAAAGCCGCCGCACGGCTTAATGAATCCATTGCCGGGCAGGTGAAAGACTTACCCCTTAGCGGGTTGGAATCTTTATTAGCTGAGCAATCAGCCAACTCCACATCGAACGCAATAGAAATTCCGACGGAAGTGACCACGATCCACAGACTACTTGGCGCCCGCGCCGACACCCGCCACTTCCGCCATAACGCCGCCAACCCGTTGGCGCTGGATGTGCTGGTGGTAGATGAAGCCTCGATGGTGGATATCGAAATGATGACGGCGCTGCTCAGCGCCCTGCCCACCAGCGCCAAGCTGGTGCTGCTGGGGGATAAAGACCAGTTGGCATCCGTGGAAGCAGGCGCCGTGCTGGGCGACCTATGCCGCCGTGCCGACGCCGCCCACTACACACCCGCCACGGCGCAGTGGCTGGCCGAACTCACCGACCACCCGCTGCCAGAGGCATTAATCGACCCGGACGGCCAGCCGCTAGACCAAGCCATTACCATGCTGCGGGTAAGCCACCGCTTTACTGAAACAAGCGGCATCGGCCAGCTCGCCCAGGCGATTAACCAGCCGCTAAATGAGGCATTGGGGGAACGGGATAAACACCAAGCCGTGCATGGCGTACTGAATAACGGCTACGCCGACCTGCACCACTTGGTGTTGAAGCCCGACGCACAAAACGAAGACAGCGCCCTGGAGCGCCTGGTGATCACCGGCAGCCCGGAACGATTTCCCAACGCAGGCGAAGGCCGCACCAATTTCAAGGGCGAGCCAATGGCACCGCCCACCGGCTACCAGCACTACCTGAATACCCTAGCGAGTGAACGGCCTGATACCACCTTGGCATTTGAAGAGAACGGTAAAGCTTATGATGCCTGGGCGAAGGAAGTACTTAAGGCTTACAGCCGCTTTCAGCTGCTGTGCGCGCTACGCAAAGGCCCCTGGGGAGTAGAAGGCTTAAACCTGCGCATCGCCAAAACATTGCGCCGTGAAAAGCTGCTGTTCGGCAACGACCACACGCTAGAGAAAGGCTGGTTCGAAGGCCGCCCGGTTCTGGTCACCCAAAATGACTACGGCCTAAAACTGATGAACGGCGATATCGGCATCACCATGGCGGTGCCTGATCCCCGCTCTTCATCAGGAGCACCAGGAAGAACGCTATTAAGAGTCGCCTTTCCGACCAGTGACCCAGACAACCCAATTCACTGGGTACTGCCTTCCCGCCTACACGCGGTAGAAACCGTGTTCGCGATGACGGTACACAAATCCCAAGGCTCGGAGTTTCAGCACACCGCTCTGCTGCTACCGCAAACGCCCAACCCCATCCTCACCCGCGAGCTGGTGTACACCGGCATCACCCGCGCCCGCGAATGGCTGACGCTGATCGAAGCCAAACGCGGGATATTGAATGATGCGGTGGCTAGGGAGGTGATGAGGGTGAGTGAGGTGGAGGGGATTTAACACCTAAATCAGGTGCGCCGTAGGTGTCACCTGGATTTTCTTGTTACACGTCGTATGCTCATTGTTTATGGTGCTTATAAAGACTCTCAGGAACGAAAAAAATATTCCTTTTAGCTCGAGTGCATGCAACGTAAAATTTATTCTTTGTTTGCGGAGCTAATTCATGCAGTTTACATTTTTTATAATGCTGCAACGTTGTAGCGTTTAGAACGACACATACATCTAAAAAGCAATCAAGCCCTTTAGTTGCACCCCAGTTCTCTGTGAATCCATTGTATCGCTTACTATCCCTAAAGAATAATTTCACGATATCTTCATCGAAATAGATTTCTTCAGCTAAAGTCGCAGACTGTACAAACTGAATTATTGTTTCATCATCCCTATGGGATTCAATTTGTATTCCTGTATTCTGATAGACAAAACTACAAGTGGTTGGACTGCAACGATAGCTATGCGATAGTAAATCTGTATCTAATGCATATCCAGCTTGAGTCAGCTTTCTTGTATAAGTATCAATATTTTTATGGATGTTTGAATTGACGTTCCCATCTCGGCTGGTGTCGAAAGTGTGTTGGAAAAAATCACCAACTAAAAGCAAACTTTCGATTTTTGGGGAAAGTTTACATATAAAATTGAAATCGTGGCCGCCAAAGTCCTGAACTTCATCAAAACATACTAAATCAAAATATTTTTCTACCCGCTCTGAAACCTCTTTCATCATGTTGCACTGATCAAGTAGCTTAGCAATTCTGTTGTGGTAGAGCCTGCCATGGCCATCTAAATAAAATTTAGGACTGCTTCTCTTTAACTTGAGCGTGAATGCAGGCGGAATGTTCCAGTTTATTCCTTTTGATTTGATTTTATTGCCTAGCAATGGTTTAAAGCAAAATGCATAAATAAAATTGAAGTAGGTTTTTACTCTTACACCTAAGGGTATGAAGCCAACCTTGTCAATTATTCTTGACTTTATATTTTTATAGTTATTATCTGTATAGGTTACTATTAACGCACGAGAATCTTCACTAATATTATCGATTATATGACTGGTTTTTCCTGATCCAGCAACGGCTAAAACTACTCGTTTATCCATTCTATAGCTCGAGTTAAGTAAGTTGGTGAGATTAGTTCGCCTGCTTTTTTATCTAGCAATTCAAAAGCACAATCCGCTTTGTTTTTTAGCATAAATTCTAAAGCAGTGAGAGTTCTTCTTCCTGGAAGGAAAAGCTCATCACAAATACCTTTATTATCTTGGTAAAAACAAATCTCAAAAGTACTTTTATCGTTATCTTCTTCATAAAATACGCTTATATTGTCATTTAAATAATCATTGTAGTTTTGGGCGCAATTATTCTCATAGTCACCATCATTATCCCTGACGACTGCAACACGAATATTCAAAAGTTTTGCTAAATCAAGATAGCGCTTAAAGCTTGTTCCGCCAACAGAAATTATATGAACATCATCATCTTCTAAAGTCCTTTCTGTGACTGACTCATATAACGCACCAATTAGAATGTATTCTGCATCGCCTTCAACCAGAATAACTTTCGAAGACAATATAAATTCAAGAATATTGTTATCTGGTGCCTTCATAAAAAATTTGGCAGTATCTTCAGGTAAAGCCTCGAGGGTTATAGGGCTTGCACTATTGCTATTGAGTAAGATTGTGTTTCTTAAATCAAGTCTTGTGCTAATCAAGCTGTTATGAGTTGCAATAAATATTTGTTTTGCTTCTGAATTTGAAATTCTATTTATCAGCTTTTTCATATTTGTATGGCTCAAATGGTTTTCTGGCTCTTCAAGCAAAAGTGCATCTATGCTTTGTCCATCACCATTTCTAGTAAGTGCGAATTCTGTTTTTATGAAGCACTGCCGTCCTTTTCCTCTATTCTCAAGAGCAATGTCATCTTCAGTGATTGTTAGATCTGCTTCAAGATTTGATTTACTCCCTGTTCTTACTGAAAACTGATATTTATCGATATCTTTATTGATTATCTCCAAAGCTTCTTCAACAAATTTCTTCTTTTGAAGCCTATACTCATTTCTCAGTGTAATTCTCTGGTTTTGCTCTGCAAGAGATTCATAAACAGTTTTTATATATTCTCTTGTTGCATATTCACTATTAATCTGAGAGCTGTCAATTGACAAATGCCTTAAAAATTTTCGATACCCTGAGTAAGCTTCACCAGAAAATGTACTGAATTTCACACTGTAGTATTCGAATGGAAAGTTGCTTTCGTCCTGAGCAAGTACATCACGAATCTCACTACCTAATTCTTCAATAGGTTCACAAACTAATTTAAGGCCATCTGAATCTACATTATCAGTATTATTTCTTCCATTCAAATCAGGATTATCTTGTTCATTGAGAAATATCTCTACATGGAGTATTGGTAAGTCACTTTCCTTTTTATCACCAGATAGAAATTCTTTGACTGCATCTGTATTGAAGATACTTTCCAATCCAATAGACTCAACTTTATTTTTACTACCGCCAAGCACTAACTCTATAGCAGTTAGAATTGTACTTTTACCTGCTTCGTTATCACCTATTAATATATTTTTTTCTTCATGGAAATTGACTTCACTACTTCTGAACTTTTTGAAGTTTTTTAGTTTTATCTTTTTAATTTGTTTCATGAAATACTACCTATGAATGCTAGAGATGTGATGAATGACGTGTAACGCTTAAATCAGGTGCGCCGTAGGCGTCATCTGAATTTACTTGTTATGTTTAATTCCCAGACCGTTCAATAAAATCATTTATAGATTTGATTTTTTCTTTCAATTCTGGTGTGTAAATTACGTTATTATGACAATTATCTACGTATGCTCTGGCTACTTTTACTTTGTTGGCTGTTCTCGTTTTATCATCCTTCTTTATTTTGTATTTTAGAAGGTTAGACCATCTCCCTATATCTTCTATCTTGTAAAAGTGACCATGAGCACTAGCAATAGAATTTTCTAAAGTTTCAACATCTAGGTAGTTCTCTATTTCTCTAAGTACCTGATCTAAAGTTTTCGTGTAATATCCATGCCAGGATTTCTGACACGGACAGAACCATGGAAAAACGCTTCGTTGCCCCTCTCACTGAACCTGAACAACAGACGCTGACCTC